>JAHENN010000226.1 GCA_018609665.1 Haloarculaceae archaeon
CCCGCGGCCGTCCAGACGGCCTACGTCGGGCTGTTCGGGCTCACGGCGCTGGCCTGCGTCGGCGGGCTGGCGCGGCTGCCGGCCGTCGACGCTCCCGACGTCCGCCGGGGTCTGCGGGCGCTGCTGCTGCTCAGCGCCGCCTGGGCGGTCGCGCAGGCCGGCTACCTCCTCGCGCCGCCGCGGCTCGCGATGGCCTGCTACACGGTCGGGCTCGTCGTCGGGCTGGCGACGATCGGTGCCTGGCTCTACTTCTGCTCGGCGTACGCCGGCCGGCGGTCGACGTACCGCCGGCTCGCGGTCGCTGGATACCTCGCCGTCATCAGTTTCAAGCTCACCAACCCCTGGCACGGGCTCTACTTCGAGACGTCGGTCGTCGCGACCCCGTTCCCGCACGTCGTCGTCCGTGAGTCGGCCGCCTTCTGGGTCATCGCCGGCACGTCGTACGTCCTGTCGGCGCTGGGCTTCTACCTGCTCGCCGAGGCCTTCGAGACGTCTCGCCCAGCACCCCGGGGGGCGAAGGTCGTCGTCGCCCTGGCGGCGCTGCCGGTCGGGCTCGACGCGGCCGGCTACCTCTCGCCGCTGGTGCTGGGGCTGAACTACGAGTCGGTCGGCGTCGGCCTGTTCGCCCTCGGCGCGCTGTACGCCGTCCGGGAGCCGTTCTTCGCGGTCGGGCGGTACGGCCGGCCGCAGCTGCTCGAGGCGCTCGACGACCCGGTCGTCATCCTCGGCGACGACGGACGCGTCCGCGACCACAACGCCGCGGCGGCGGAGCTGTTCCCGTCGCTGGCCGACGGCGAGGCGCCGCCGGGGGCGGTCGTCGACACCGACGGCGGCCCCACCGGCGACGGCGGGGTCGTCGAGCTGGAGCGGGACGGCGAGCGGCGGCACTTCCTCGTCGAGACCACCCCCATCACGGTCGGGGAGACGGAGGTCGGCCGCGGGGTCGTCTACACGGACGTGACGGCCATCGAGCGGCAGCGGCGGCGGCTCCGCGAGAAGGACGACCAGCTCGAGGGGTTCGCGACCGCCATCACCCACGAACTCCGCAACAGCGTCGGCATCATCGGCGGGCAGGCCGACCTCGTCGCCCGGGCCGCCGACGAGGCCGACGACCCGGAACTCGGCGCACACGCGGAGTCCATCGCCGAGGAGGCCGCCGACATCGAGAGCGTCGTCGAGGAGCTGCAGGCGCTGGCCCGCTACAGCCAGACGGTCTCCGGCACGACGACGCTCGACCTCGGCGAGGCCGTCCGGACCGCGCGACGGCAGGCCGACGTCGACGTCGCGGTGTCCGTCGAACGCCCGGTCGACGTCGAGGCCAGCCGCGAGCGGCTCGTCGAACTGTTCCGCCGGGTCCTCGAGTTCGCCGACCGCAACGGCGCCTCGACGGTCACCGCCCGCGGTCGCGACGACGGCTTCACCGTCGTCGACGACGGCCTCTCGCTGGCGGGGTTCGACGAGCAGGAGGTCTTCGCCTACGGCAACGCGGTGCCGAACGCGGAGACGGCGATGCTGCTGCCCAACGTCAAGACGCTGGCGGCGAGCCACGGCTGGTCGGTGACGGTCGACGACGACGCCGACGGGACGAAGCTCGACGTCCGCCGGGTCGAGACGCGGCCGTGACCGGTCACCGCGTCAGCCGCCCCAGCGGGCCGTCGCCGCCCCGCAGGAACGACATCGACCCCGGGAGCTCGGCCAGACAGTCCCGGCAGTACCGGTAGCCGAGCTCGTTGTCGGTCCCGCAGGCGGGACACTCGACGGTGCCGGCCTCGGGGTCGACCGACGCCTCGCCCCGTCGACGGTCGGCGCCGCGGCTGCCGAGCCGGTGCACGAGGTAGGCGAACAGGGCGTTGAACGCGAGCAGGCCGACGAGGAGCCATGGCTGTGGCGGACGCTCGAGCATCACACCACCTCCACGTCGACGTACGGCCGCCGGAACAAAAAGCGCAACGGACGCCCTATATACCGCTCCCCACCGGGACGGAACCGTCCGTAGAGCAATTATAACCGCCTATTGTACGCCGGACGGAGACGAGCGTATGGACGCGACCGACGGGGAGGCGTTCGGGGTCGAGAGGCGCTTCGAGCGGGCCGAGACGGCCCTGCGCCGCGAGCGACGGCGGACCGCCGACGAGGCCGAGGCGCTGCGGGCCTTCGCGGAGCGGGTCGACGAGCTGACGCCGCAGACGGCGGTCCAGCAGGGCGGGACGGTCGTCCGGACGAGCGTCGCGGCGGGGACGGACGACGGGCTCGAGGCCGTCCGGGAGGCCTACGAGGCGACCGTGATGAGCGTCCCGCACTACGAGGCGGAGTACGGCGACGACTACGTCGAGAGCCTCCGGGCGGAGTTCTCGCCGGACCTGGCGGCCGCGCTCACGGACGGGGAGCGGTTCAACGCGCGGTGCAGACGGGCCCTGCTGTCGGCGGCGGCGGCCTCGCGGTCGGCGCGGGCGTCGCTGCTGGAGACGCTGTCGGGGGAGGCAGAGTCGCTGTCGGCGGCCGCCGACGCGCTCGACCCCGTCGCCGACGAGCTCGAGGGGTTCGCCGCGCGCTCGCTGTCGGAGGCGCCGTTCGGGACGCTCGACGCCTACCGCGCCCGGCTGGGCGTCCTCGCGGAGACCGTCGAGGCCGTCGCCGCCCGCCGGCAGGAGACGCTGTTCGACCAGCGCCGCGAGACCGGCCTGCCGACCGACGCGCCCGACGTCCCGCAGTACGTCTACCAGGCGGAGCCGTTCGACTACCCCGTCATGGCGACCGCCGCGGAGCTGTCGGCGGCCGTCGACCGGCTCTGCGACGACGTCGAGCGGGCGATGGCCCGCTGTTGACCCCCGCCGCCAGCGTTAGTACCGCGGCGCCCAACCTGGGCGTATGCCGAGCGCCTACACCTGCGACGGCTGTGGGGCGACGCTGTCGTCCGGCGACGAACTCATCCGCGAGCCGCGGCCGACCGGCCGGTCGTGGTACTGCCGGTACTGCCGGACGCCGGTGCCGGGGTCGGTCGGCGAGCGGCTGGCCCACCGCGAGGACGGCTCCCCGACCGACCGCCGGCCCTGACGTCACCTGTCACCGGTTGCCGGGCTGCGCCGACGACCCGCCCGCACCGTCGGCGACCGGCCGCCGGTCTCCGGAGGTCGGTTCGGCGGCCACGCCGTCGCCCGTCTCGAAGGCGGCCACCCGGTCGGCGAGCGTCGTCGCCACCGACTCGAGTTCCTCGACGTCGTCGACGGTGGCGTCGAGCGTCTCGACCTGCGCGGTCGTCCGTTCGGTGACCTCGGCGGCGTCGTCCGCCGTCGACCGGCTCGTCTCCGCCACCTCGTCGATCATCGCCGCGACCTCCTCCGTCGAGGCCGCCTGGTCGTCGGTCGCGTCGCTGATTTCGGCGACGCCGCGCTCGACCTCCTCGACGGCGTCGGCGATGTCGTCGAACACCTCTACCGTCTCCTCGACCGTCTCCACACCCCGCTCGACGCGGGTGTTCATCTCCGCGACGCTCGCGGCCGTCTCGTCGGTCAGCTCGCGGGCCGACGCAACCCGGCGTTCGATCTCCTCGGTCGCGGTCGCCGCCTCCTGTGCCAGCTGTTTCACCTCGTCGGCGACGACCGCGAAGCCGTCGCCGCTGCCGTCGGCCCTGGCGGCCTCGATTGAGGCGTTCAGCGCCAGGACGTTCGTCTGGTCGGCGATGTCGCCGATCATGTCGGCGATCTCGTCGATCTCGTCCATCCGCTCGTTCAGCGCCGCGATCCGCTCGGCGACGTCGTCGGTCTGGGACTCGATGGCCGCCATCTCGGCCGTGGCCTCGTTCGCGGCCTCCCGTCCGGCGTCGCCGCGCTCGACGGCGGTCCGCGCCCGCGAGGCGACCTCGTCGGCGCCGGAGGCGATCTCCTCGACCGTCGCCGACAGCTCGCCCACCTCGTCGGCGGCGGTCTCGAGCCGCTCGTTCTGGGTCCCGGCCCGCGTCGCGACCGCCGAGACGGACCGCTCGACCTCGGTGCTCGACCGCCGCGCGTCGGTGGTCCGCTCGGCGACGTCGACGGCGGCGGTCGCGGTCGTGTCGGCGAACGACTGGACGTCGGCGACGGTCCGCTCGAACTCGGCGATGGTCTCGTTGAACGACGCCGCGACGGCGGCCATCGCCTCGTGGTCGACGGAGGCGTCCAGCCGCCGGCCGAGGTCGCCGTCGGCGCACGCGGCCATCGTCGCCCGGTAGTCGTCGGCGGTCGCCTCCAGCCGCTCGTTCAGCGCTGTCATCTCCTCCTTCTTCCGCGTGGCCTCTTGCCGTTTCTCCTCCGCGAGCTCCTGTGCCTGCCGTACCTCCTCGAGCTTCTCTCCGATCCGCTCCTCGGTCCGTCGTCGCTGGATGGCGATGGACTGCCAGAGGAACGTGACCGCGGTGGCCAGCATCAGCACGCCGACGGCGTGGATGCCGCCCCAGACGACCGGGTTGGCCATGGCCGCCGGGTGGTTGTAGACGGTGAACCACTCGATGAGGCCGAAGACGCTGTGCTGTGTGGCGACGTAGCCGATGGTGATGCCGAACGGCACCCAGTCCTCGTACAGCGCCACGACCCCGACGCCGACGAAGTAGAGGAAGTGTGCCTCGATGAAGCCGCCGGTGAAGTACGCCAGCAGGGCACTGAGGGTCATGAACGCCATCGCGGCGACGGCCGACCGGAGGCGCCGCGGGAGCACCGGCACCGCGGCGACGGCCAGCAGCCCGGCGACGAGGCCGCCCCCGGCGACGGAGTGCGACAGCGGCACCACCGGGAGTTCCGCCCCGGTGACCGACTGGACGCCGCTGAGCCGGCTGATTCCGACCACGCCGACGAGCAGGACCGCGGTGACGACCAGAACCCCACGGTGGCGACGACGGAACGATTCGTCGGGAATCTCCGTCCCGTTCGGCGTGTTCTCGACGTACTCGGCGACGGCCGACCGGACGTTCCCGTTCGACATCGCTCTCCGATACCCGAACCACGGTCAAGAGTATCCGTCTCGGCTCACCGCTCGATTGAACGTTCCGCCCGCGGTTCGGCCGCACCTGCGTCGCCGGCTCGGCCGACGACGTCGGGCAGGAACGTTGCGAGGAAGCCGACGAAGAACAGCGTCGTCGAGGTCGGCGTCTGCTCGATTCGGCTGGCCTTCACCAGCAACTCCCCGGTGACGAGGTACAGCAGCGCCGCGTCCCGCTCGCCCGACGGCGTCGTCGGTCAGCGACCGCGTCCCGCTCGCCCGCAGCGTCGTCAGTCCGAGGTCGGTGCCGTGGGCGA
Source organism: Haloarculaceae archaeon (assembly GCA_018609665.1). Lineage (GTDB taxonomy): Archaea > Halobacteriota > Halobacteria > Halobacteriales > Haloarculaceae > Natronomonas. The sequence continues at coordinate 5,268 of JAHENN010000226.1, forward strand.
CGAACTCGACGAGGTCCGGCCGCTGCATCGGGTCGCCGCCGGAGAGCACGACGAGCTGGCCCTCGGCGAAGCGCCGTGCGTCCTCGAGCAGCGCCATCCCCTCCGCCGTCGACAGCTCGTCGGGGTGCCGTCCCGGCCGGGCGTCGGCCCGACAGTGGTCGCACGCCAGCTCGCAGGCCTGCGTGACCTCCCAGACGAGGGCCATCGGTCGCTCGGCCGTGTCCGCCGGCGGTCGCATGGGCGGGTGTACGGCTCCGGGGACGTAGCCGCCCCCCGTCGCTCCCGGCCGGCGGGAGCGGGACCCGAACGTGTTCGAACACGGCTACCGGAGCGGCCGGGCCCGAATCCGTCGCGTGTCTTCCGGATGCGACCCGGCGACCCTGCCGCGCGACGCGGAGCGTGACGCAGCGTGAGCGCCGTCTCCGACGGGCTCGACACGGATACCGACCTCCCGCTCGTGGTCCCGCTGCGACGCTTCGTCGTCGGGTCGCGCCCGTCGGCGTCCCGCCGCCCCGGGCGAGCGCTCGACGGACATCGATGCCGTGGTCGTTGTAGAGGCGATAGAAGGCCGTTCCGTAGATGGGGCGTCCCTTCTCGCCGGATCTTAGTGGCAGTTGACCGACCCGTCGGCGCCAAGGACGCTGAAGCGTGCGATGATGCCGGCGCGCGTCTTCCCGTCGTACTCCGTCAGCGGGACGATGGGGTCGCCGGAGTCGCCGTCGCCGGCCACCATGCCGTCTTGATGCCGTCGTTCTCGTAGTCGATACAGTGGTAGCCGGGCGAACTGAGCCCGCTGCCCTCGACGGTGCCCTCCGTCGTACAGGTCGTCGCCCCGGTGTTGTAGCAGGTCTCGCTCGAGGAGACCAGGTCGTCGACGCCCGGTTCCGGCACGCAACCGCCCACCCGGTACGTCCTGCCGTCGACGTACACCCCGTCGTCGGTTCCCTGCGACCCCGTGGGGGCGACGAGCGCGTAGTCGGTGTCGGCGTCGTAGCCGTCGACCTCGCCGAACTCGTCGGCGTGCTGGTCGAGGGTCTTCCCGCGGTTGTCCCCGCAGGTGTCCCGCATGTGGTTCGTCGTCAGCAGTCGCTCGTCGCCGGAGTCGGTGACGCAGAAGCCCGCGCTCCCGACGTCGTTCGAGGACCGGACCGCGACGCCGCCGGGGACGGGGTCGTAGTCGTCGTGGTGACAGCAGCCGAGCCGCAGGTCGGGCACCACCGTGGTCCGGACCGGGATGCCGTCCTTCGGGTCAGAGAGGCTGTCCTCGTCGGTGTCGGGGTCGATCTCGGCCGTGACGAGGAGGCCGTTCTTCCCGTCGAACTCCTCGCTCCACCGGGCGGAGTAGATGCTCTCGACTCCGGGGTCGTCGGGGTGTTCGTCCACGAGCTCTTCGCGGGCGTTCTTCGAGTTCCTCGTGTGGTCGTGCAACGACTTCGGGACCTTTTGTATTCGATGACCGTATCGCTGCGTTCGAGCGTCGGGATACGGACGGTGTCGTCGCCGGCGCGGACGACGTCGACGGCCGCAATGCTGGTAACGCCGAGAGACCCGGCTCCAGCGGCCCGCAGCAGGTTCCGCCGCAGGACGCTCCGTCGCTCCTCCTCGCCTGGCGCAATATGATCGCGAATCTGCTCATCTTAACCGTCGTAGCAAGTAATTTACCGACGGACCGGCCGCCACCGCTGGTCTCTCGTTCTCGTGCCGGTCCCCGACGAACACCGGCCCGGGGACCAATCAGCACAGCAGCAGGTACAGCCAGTACGGCACCCGGACGACCGCGTCGGTCTGCCGCCGGACGCCCTCGTCGTCGGACACCGTGTCGCCGACAACGAGGAGGCCGAACGGCGCCTCGTACTCGGCGACGAACCGCTCCAGGGCCGCCCGCGCGTCGTCGGCCGGCGGCCGGTACGCCAGCGCGACGGGGACGGGCGTGTCGCCGACCTCGAAGACGAAGTCGACGGTCCCCTCGCGGGCCTCCCAGTAGCCGACCTCGACGTCCGTCTCCGTCCCCTGGCTCGCGTTCACGCCGTAGGCGAGACGCATCGTGTGGTCGAAGGCGACGGTTCCCGCGAGTTCGGCCTCGCGCCGGCGGTCCTCGAGGACGTCCGCCGGGTCGCCGCCGGCCAGCGCCGTCGCCAGCCCCGGGTCCCGGAGGTAGAGCCGGACCGACCGCGGCCGGGCGTTGTCGTACTCGGTGGCCGGCGTGAGGAGGTACAGCGCCGAGAGGGCGTCGACGTAGCTGTCGCGGACGGTGCGGCGGTCCACGTCGAACAGCTCGACGAGCCGCTGGTACCGGACCGGGTCGGCGCCCCGGTTCCGCGCGGCCAGCGCACAGAGCCGCTCGAGGTCGGCGACGGTCTTGACCGACTCGAAGGCCGGCACCTCCCGGTAGAGGGCGGCCTGGACGTCCTCGCGGAGCCGGTCGTAGGCCGCGGCGTCGAGGTCGCCGGCGTCCTCGACGGCGCCGTCCTCGGCGTAGCTGATGATGCCGCCCATCGCGAGGTAGTGGACGACCTGCGACTGGATGCGCCGGGCGACGTCGGCGACGCGGGCCCGCTGGCCCCGGAGCGTCTCCACCAGCGCCGTCGGGTCCCCGGCCTCGAGGGCGGCCGGCAGGCTCCCGTCGCCGCGGCGGATCGGGGTCGGCGACACCCGCCGGTCGTCGTCCTCCAGAGAGGGGTACAGCGTGAACAGGTAGTCGCGGAACTTCTCCGGGAGGATGGGCTGGGTGTCGTAGCGCTCTCCGGGGAGGCCGACGCGGTCGAGTTCCCGCCCGACCTGGACGCCGGCGCTGGCCGTGACGACGACGTGGCGGCCGTCGGTCGCCTCGAGGGCCCGCGAGACGGGCGTCCCCCAGCCGTCGACGGAGCGCTTCTGCTGGTGTTCGACCCGGTGGACGTCGTCGAGCAGCAGGAAGTGCGGGTCGGGGTCGTCGAGCCGCCCGAGGACGCGGCTCTCGTAGTAGCGGACCGCCTGCTCCAGCTGCTCGTCGGAGCCCAGCTGGTACAGCGGGTCCGCCTCGAAGGGGACGTAGCAGAACCGCTCCGGGTCGTCGCCGTCGGTCAGCCGCCCGTAGACGAACTGCTCGAGGAGGGTCGTCTTCCCGACGCCCTGCCGCCCGACGAGCCCGAACACCGGCTGGTCCTCGAACTGGCTGCCCGGGTCGTCCGGCCGGGCGAGGTGGTAGTAGTCGCTCCGGTGCCGCGCCGGGAGGTCCGGCCCCAGCGCCGTCGCGCCGTCCGTCCACCACGGGTTGTGCTCGCGGAGGGCGTCCGCCAGCGCGTCCCGTCCGTCGTCGAAGCTCATCGCCGCGCGACCCTCGTTGCCCGCGTCGGCCGTCGCGGCCGCCGACCGCCCCCCCGACGGACGGTCCAGCCGCTGGTCGCCGCCCGGGCGCGAACTACGCACATCACGTTGTCGCTTCCTGAGCGCCAATCGACATAATAGTTCCCCTCGGCGAAGGGTTTATGCCGGCAAGGTGCATATCACTGGGTGCGGGAGAGAAAGAAAGGCACTACGGTGTGTCTTGTGTCGTCGGAGAGAGCAACCGCGTGCAACTACCAGCGTGGCGTCCGGGAGAGCGACGCCAGCCAGTAACATCCATGACAGCCAACTTGACGGACGGCGGACGGGGGCGCATGACGGCCGAACTCGTGTCTCGGGGCGTACTCGACTGCGACGGTCGGTCCGTGCGGCGACTGCTCGTGACGGACGGCGACGAGCGGCAGACGGTGCTCGTCGACCCGGCGGTCGACCTGCCGTCGGAGCTGCGTCCCGGCGACAGGTACCGGTTCACCGGCGTGGCGTGGTGTCCGACGGCGGCCGAGCCGACCGACGAGACGTGTCGGTCCTGCGGCGCGACGCTCCGGGAGGGGAGGATACTCGACCGGTACCCGGTGCTGCAGGCGGCCGCCGACCGGCTCTCGGTCGACCGGGTCGCCGTCGTGACCGAGGCCGGCACCGTCGTCGCCGAGGGGGGACGGGGTGTGGACGACTGGATGGAGATGGCCCACGACGGCTCCGTCGCGCCGGAGTTCGCCTGTCCGAACTGTGGGGATACTGCCCGGCCGCGTGCCGAACTCCAGGAGTCGGCGTCCGCGGACTACCCCGCGGCGGAGCTCAACACCAGCGAGGTCGAACTCGACGACACCGTGGGGATGGCGACCGGCGGGGCCGCCGACGCCTCGAACTTCCGGGAGAACGTCCGGAACGGCTACACCCCACAGCCGGAGGCGCTGGCCACGGAGGGGCTGTTCTACGACTACCACTTCGAGACGCGGGGGACGGCCCCCGAGACGGACGCGCTGTTCGCGCCGCGGTACGCCGCGGCGTGCAGCGAGCACCCGCTGACCGGCGAGGCCGAGCGGTTCCTCGCGGTCGGCCTCGACTCGAACCTCTCGGTCGAGGCCTTCGAGCGGCCGCCGCTGGACCTCGTCGCCGTCCTCGACGTCTCGGGGTCGATGGACGGCCCCTTCGACCGGTACTACTACGACGAGCACGGCCGGCGCCGCGAGGCCGACGTCGGCGACGAGACGAAGATGGAGGCCGCCGTCGAGTCGCTCTGTGCGCTGACCGAGCAGCTCGACGACGACGACCAGCTGGGGGTCGTGCTGTACAACGACCGCTCGCACGTGGCGAAGCCGCTCCGCGACGTCGGCGCGACCGACATGGAGGCCATCCGCGGGCACATCCGCGACGTCACCGCGGGTGGGGGGACGAACCTCGCGGACGGCTTCGAGGCCGCCTGGGAGCTGCTGGCCGACGCCGACGCCGCGGCCGACCGCGAGCGCCGGGTGGTCTTCATGACCGACATGATGCCCAACGCCGGCGCGACCGGCGAGGACGACCTCACGTCGCTGTTCGCCGACGCCGCCGCCGACGGCGTCCACGCCACCTTCGTCGGGATGGGGCTCGACGAGAACGCCGACCTCGCCGACGCGCTGTCGGGGATCCGCGGCGCCAACCACTACTTCGTCACCTCCGGCGCGGAGTTCCGGCGCCGGCTTGGCGAGGAGTTCGATTACATGGTGACGCCGCTGGTGTACGACCTCGCGCTCGACGTCGAGGCCGACGACCACGAGATCGCCGCCGTCCACGGGTCGCCGACGGCGTCGGCCGCGGACGGCCGGCTCGTGCACGTCGGCACGCTGTTCCCGTCGGCGAAGGAGGACGGGCGGACCCGGGGCGGCGTCGTGCTCGTGGAACTGGCGGACGCCGCCGACGACCTCGAGCTGGTCGCCTCCTGGACCGACCGGGACGGGGAGACACACACACAGCGCGTGACCGTCGACCTGCCCGCCGAGCCGGAGACGTTCGGCCACGACGGCGTCCGGAAGGCCGTCGCGCTGGCCCGCTACGCCGACGCCCTCCGGGACTGGGCGCGGACGGTCCGGCGGGGGGAGGCGGACTCAACCGCCGTCGACGACTGGCTGCTGCCCGACGACCGCGGCGAGCACGAACGGGAGTCGGTCCCGCTGGCCGTGCCAGACGGGTGGGCCGAGCGGTTCGAGACGCTCCGGTCGTCCCTCGCCGAGACGCGGGCCGCCGTCGGCGACGACGACCTCGGGCAGGAACTGGACCTGCTGGACGAGCTCCTCGCCGCGGCCGACGGCGCCGAGCGGCGAGGGGAGGTGACCGACTGATGCTCGTGTTTGCCTTCGACCGCGACTGGACGGTCGACGTGAGCCCGCATCCGTCGCGGGCGGCGGTGCCGCTGGAGTGGGTCCGGGGGCTGGCCCACGACACCGACCACGCCGTCCACGCGGCCGTCCGGGCGCTCGCAGACGAGGTAGCCATTCCGGGGGTCGTCGACACCGAGGGGATGCACCCGGACGACCCGGACGACCCGGACGACCCGAGAGTGTCGGCGGGGTGTCCACGCGGAGGACCGACAGCGAGCACCCGCACAGTTCCGGCCCTTCGGCAGGGCAGACCCGGCTCCGGAGCGAGCCGGAACGGCGCCGTCACGAGAGAATTCGGGTCTACCGACGAACCACTCGTCGTCGGGGATTTCTATGGAGACGTCCCAGGGCACCCCCCTCTACGTGTTGGTCCGACCTGGCGGTCGTTGCCAGGGGCCGACGTGTAAATCAATCGTATTTTCCTCTCGATATCGCCGTGAGCCGGATATTTATTACCTGGACGCATCATCGAGAAGATTATCAACCAGATAAATATCAAATCGTTGATTACTATCGGGGTATTTTTGGAAATTCGCGTCTTCCAGGACTTACTGATGAGTAAAGAAACCCCTCCGCGGGAGGTCGCAATTGACAGAGTCGTATTAGCTGAACTCGCGGATACAGCGCACGAGCGAATCGCTCAAATGCGTCATGCTGGCGCTGACCCTCCCGAAAATCTCGTTGATGC
>JAHENN010000227.1 GCA_018609665.1 Haloarculaceae archaeon
CGCGGTGCTGTCGTTCGTCGCCGGCTACTACTCGGTCAGCCTCCGGCAGACGACCCGCCGGTACCGGTCGGTGTTCAACAACACCTTCCAGTTCACCGGGCTCCTGCGGCCGGACGAGACGGTGCTGGCGGTGAACGATGCCGCCCTCGAGTTTGGAGGGTTCGACCGCGAGGAGGTGGTCGGCCGCCCGTTTCCTGACGTCTCGTGGTGGACCCACTCCGAGACGGTGCACGAGCGGGTCCACGACGCGCTCGAGCGGGCCGCCGACGGCGAGTTCGTTCGCTACGAGACGGATGTCCGGGGCGCCGACGGCCTCAGGACCATCGACTTCTCGGCGAAGCCGGTGGCCGACGACGGCGACGGCAGCGACGCGTCGCTGGTCGTCGTCGAGGGGCGGGACATCACCGCCTGACGGCGACGGCGACAGCACCTGCAGGTGCTCCACCGGATCATCCGGCACAACATCCGCAACGACGTGACGAAGCTCCGCGGGTGGACGGAGCAACTTGCCACGGCGACGGACCCGACGACCGCGAGGCTCACGCCCGGCGGATCGGGCGAATCCTGGCGTCGTGGCACGAGATGACCGAGGAGCTGTCCCGCGTCCGGAAGCTAATCGAGCGGGACCGCTCGCGGTACCGGACTGTCGCGGTCGAGTCGCTGGTGACCGAGGCGGTCGACGGACGGCAGCGGCCCATACGGACGCGGAGATCACCGCGTCGCTGCCGGAGATGTCGCCCGGAACCGTCCCGGCCGTCGTCGGGGACGCCGTCGAGGAGGCGGTCGACAACGCGGTCGAGGCGGCCGGCGGTCACCGTCGCGGCCGCCGGCGACGGCGACTGGGTCGAGATCGAGGTCGCCGACGATGGCCCGGGGATGCCGGACATGGAGGCCTCGGTGCTGGAGACCGGCGAGGAGACGCAGCTGAGCCACGGCCGCGGAACCGGCGTGTGGATGATCCGGATGCTCGTCGAGCAGGCCGGCGGCGACGTCACCGTCGACGCGACCGACGCGGGGACGACGCTCACCTTCCGGCTCCCCGAGGGAGCCGCCGCACCCGAAGCGGTGTGACCGGGGCGTCTCGGCCGACTCCGTCCGGTGAGTCGTGCGTCGCAGGGGACGCGTCCGTGGGGAGTCGCCCGCGAAACTGATCCGGGACCGCGAGGACCCCGACGAGCACGTGGGCGGCGACCACCGGGAAGAGCGTCCGTCGGCGGAGAGAGACAGCCCTACACCACCACGATGGCGGCGATCCGGCGGAGGGTCCCGACCGGTCAGACCGCCGCGTGCGCGGCGGCGAACGCTCCCAACGCGAGGCCACCGGCGACGAGCCGGCCGTCCGTGTGCGCGAACAGCCGTTCGATAGCAATGGGGTGTGTACTGGGTGGTCCGGTTGGCTTGCGTTTTGCCCCGACGTTGACACCCCGAGAGTCCTCGCGGCGAGGCCCGCGTGGCGGCGTCGCCGCGACGTCACGAAACGGTCGGCTGTGCCGACCGCCCGCTCCGGGACGCCCGGCGGCAGTGAGCCGAACGGGGTGAGGCGAACGCCGGACGACGACTGCGAGGCGTCGTCCGGGACAAGCCGCGAGGGACCGGCGGTCCCTCTCTGCTCGCGCAGCGCCGCCGCGCGAGGATACCGCAGCCGAGCGAGGAGCGTCGTTCGGACGACCGGCGGTCGTCCGTGATCACGAACCGCTTCGAGTTTCGGACGGCAGCGAGCCGTCGCGAGCCGCGAGCCGCGCGACCGGCGCCGGCCGAGGGGGTTCGGGATGCTGCGGTTCGTCGCAGCGCAATCCACCACGAACCGCCCACAACATTCGCACGCACTCTCTCGCGGCGGCTGTTCCGATGCGAACAGGACGTGCCTCGCCCAACGAATCCTTCAAAACCAGGCGTACCGCCGACGACCGCCACAGCTCCTCGTACGGCTGGACGACGAGGCCGGTCCCGTCGGCGAACCCCTCGAATCGTCTGCCGGACTCCTGGTTGACCGCCTCCGAGAGGCCGGCGTTGCCCTCGACATCGGGCGCGGTATTGCTCCGGGCGACGGTCGCCGCGGAGTCCATCGCCACCGGCGGCGACGGGACCGTCGGGCCGCCGCCGTCGTCGGCCACCTCTCAGTACCGGACGACGGCGTCGAGGATACCGGCGCTCTGGCCGACGCCGACCGCGGCGACGCCGGCGACGGCGGCCGTCGACGTCGCGGCCGGCAGCACTCCCGCGGCCGCGTGGACGGCGGCGCCGACGACACAGAGGGCGGCCCCGCCGAGATAGCGAACGCTCGCCCGCGGGACGCGGCGGCCGGTGTCGACGAGGCCGACCGCCGGCAGCAGCATCCAGCCGTACAGCGCGACGGCCCGGAGCGCGGCGTTTTCGACGGCGAGGCCGGCGGTACCCGCCGCGGCCGGCAGGATTCCGGCGGCGATGACGAGCCACCACACCCGGAGCGTCCCCTCGCGCATGTCGGCGCGACCCGTCACCGCGAAGACGACCAGCAGGACGGTCATCACGACGTGGGCGACGAGGAGGGTGCGGTCGGCGACGAGGTCGACGTGGGCGGCGGCGACGACGGCCCACGCCGCCGGGACGAGGAGGGCGGGGCCGGTCTCGCGGGCAGCACGGAGCACGGCGGGGCCTCGACCGGCCGCGGTAAAAATCACTCGTCCGCGACGAGCACGGTCTTCAGCCGGTTCCCGCAGTGCGGACAGCAGAGGGTCTGCCACTTCGTCGGGTCGAGGTCGCCCATCGTCTTCCGGCGGACGGCGTCGGCGCCCGGGACGGTCCGGTCACAGACGTCGCAGTCGAGCGTCTCCGGTACCGGCATACCCGCCGCTCGGGTCCGGACGGTGCTAACGCTGTCGGCCGACATCCGTGGAGGGAAGTGCCTCGCCGGCGGACGGTCCGGCGTGCCCGGTGACGAGCGACTGGTCGGCGGCCACACCGGCCGGATGCTGGCGGTGACGGCGCTGGCGTGGGCGACGCTGCAACTGGCCCGGTTCGCCGTGCCGCCGCTGCTGCCGGAGATCCGGGCTGACCTGGGGCTGTCGCTGTCCGGCGCCGGCGTCGCCCTGACCGTCCTGCAGGGCGTCTACGCGGTCTTCCAGTACCCCAGCGGCCGGCTCTCCGACGCCTGGAGCCGGGCGACGCTGCTGGCGCCGTCGTTCGTCGTCCTCGGGGCCGGCTGTCTGCTGCTCGGCGGCGCCGCCGGGCTGGCGACGCTCCTCGCGGGGATGGCCGTCTTCGGCGTCGGCAAGGGGCTGTACGCCATCCCCTCGCGGGCGCTGCTGTCGGACCTGTTCGTCGAGCGCCGCGGGCGCGCCCTGGGGGTGTTCAGCGCCGGCACGGACCTCGGCGGCGTCCTGGCGTCGGGGGTGGCCGTCGCCGCCATCGCCGTCGCCTCCTGGCGGGCCGTCTTCGCCCCCGTCGCTGTCCTGCTGTTCGGCCTGCTCGTGCCGTTCGTCGCCTGGAACCGTGAGCCGTACGTCGTCCGCCGGGCCGGGCTGCCCGTCGTCGCGACGCTGCGGCGGCTGCTGGCGACGCCGCGGCAGCGCCGGACCCTCGTCGCCTTCGTCTGCTTCTACTTCATGGTCAACGGCGTCCTCAACTTCCTGCCGGAGTACCTCCGCGTGACGAAGGGGTTCTCGCCGGCGCTGGCCGGCGGCGCCTTCGCGCTGCTGTTCGCCTTCGGGCTGGCGGTCAAGCCCGTCTCCGGGGCGCTCAGCGACCGGGTCCGCCGCCGGACCGTCGCCGTCGTCGGCATGCTGCTGGCGGCGGCCGCGCTGGGCGGGCTCGTCGTCGCCGACTCCGGTGCCGCCGTCGCCGCCGCGGTCGTCGCCTTCGCCTTCGGCTACAAGGCGCAGTTCCCCGTCATCGACGCCATCCTGCTCGACGCCGCTCCCGACGCCGACGCCGGCGCCGACCTCGGCGCCGCCCGGACGCTGTTCCTCGGCATCGGCAGCCTCGGCCCGGCCTTCGTCGGCGCCGTCGCCGACCGCCTCGACTTTACCGCCGCCTTCGCCGCCCTCGCGGGCCTGCTGGTCGTCGCCGCCGCCGTCCTGCTGTGGCCCGGCCGGTGACTGGGAGCGTCTCGCAAGGATTATGACCCGGGCTACACATAGGACATGCGAGATGGCAACTGGAACGGTTGACTTCTTCAACGACACCGGCGGCTACGGCTTCATCGAGACGGACGAGGCGGACGAGGACGTGTTCTTCCACATGGAGGACGTCGGCGGCCCGGACCTCGAGGAGGGCCAGGAGGTCGAGTTCGAGATCGTCGAGGCCGACAAGGGACCGCGCGCGAAGGACCTCACCCGGCTGTAACCCGGCCGGCGACCCGCCGGTTTTTTGCCGTCGAGAGCGCCCGCAGCGACCGCGACGCTCCCGGGAGTGACGCTGCCGACACGCCGCAGTTCGACGTCGCGACACGGACGGTGAGCCCGGACGCGGCTTTATTAAATACCGCCCGAACCACTCGTTCATGGGGGCTGCGTTAGATGCAATCGGCGACACGGGAGCGGCGCTCCGGCGCAATCCGAACGTCCTCCTCGGCGCGGTCGCGAGCGGACTCGTCCTGCTAATCGGCCTCGTCGTGGCGCTCGTCCCGATTCTGGGCGGGTTCGCCTACGGGGTGGTCGTCGTCCCGGTCGCGCTCGTCGGCCTCGTCACGATGTGCGACGCCGCCGTCGAGGGGCCGTCGAGCCTCGGCGACTTCACCGACGGAATCGGACGCCACGGCGCGTCGGCTATCGCCGCCTACGGGCTGTGGACGCTGCTGCAGGTTGCCGTCGTGGTCGTCCTCGTGGTGGTCGCGTTCGTCGCCGGCGCGGGACTGTTCGCTGCCGGCGCCGGCCCCGGAGCGGCCGACGGCGGCGAGCCGTCGGCCGGTGCCCTCGCCGGTACGTCGGCGGCGGCCGCGCTGCTGTTCGTCGTGTTCTTCATCGTGTTCTTCGTCCTCGGGGTCATCCAGCAGTTCCTGGACGTCGCGGTAGTGCTGGGCGCCGACGGCGGCGTCGAGGCGGTGAAGGAGGCCGTCGCGGTCGTCCGCGACGGCCCGGTCAGCACGCTGGGCTACCTGCTCGTCCGCTCGGGGCTCACCGTCCTCGGCGCGCTGCCGACGGTCGTCCTCGCCGGGATGGCGGCCGCCGTCGGCGGCGCGAGCGCCGCCGGAGCCGGCGACGTCGTTCCCGGGACCGTCGCGGCGGGCGGCGGCGTCCTCTCCGTGGCGCTCGGCGTGCTCGCGGTCGTGCTCTTCCCGCTGGCCCTCGCCGTCTCGTTCGTCTACCACGTCGCGTACTACCGCCGCCGTCGCCCCGAGACGGCGGGGACGGGCGGCGCTCCGTCGTCGACCCCGTCCGGTCGGCGTCCCGACGATCCACAGCGGGCGACGGACTGACCCCGGCGCTGGCGGCTCGCCCTGACGCCGGCGGCTCGCTCCGCCGTACGCGCGGTCCGCGCAGGTCAGCAGAACAGCTGCGTCACGTAGACGGCGTCCTCGCCGACGGCGACGCCGACGCCCTGGCGGTCGTACCGCTCGGTCAGCAGCGTCTCGCGGTGGCCCGCCGAGTCGAGCCACTCGCGGACGACCTGGTCGGCCAGCGCGCGCTCGGAGTCGGCCAGCGCCCCGCGCGGCGTCTGGTAGATGTTCTCGCCGACGAGACAGTCGAGACCGGCCGCCTCGGCGCGGTCCTGCGGGCCGTCGCCGTCGGGGTCGACGTGGCCGACGTACCCCCGGTCGCGCATGTCGCGGCTGTGGGCGCGGGCGACGGCCGCGAGGTCGGGGTCGGCCTCGACGGCGCC
>JAHENN010000228.1 GCA_018609665.1 Haloarculaceae archaeon
CGGCCGCCGACCCCGACGCCGCGCGCGCCGAGCGCACGCGCTGGGACCCCGACCCCGCCGGCACCGGCCGGCGGCAGACGGGGCTGGACCGCTACGCCGGCGACGGGGAGCTATAGCGTGAACCGCTCGCCGTCGACGGCCATGTCGTCGTCGAAGGCCTCCTCGGCGGGGATGAAGTGCGAGAGGTGCACGAGTCGGTGGTCGTCCGCCGACAGGTCCGCCGCCAGCGTGCGGGCGCCTTCGATCGTCATGTGTTTGGTGCCGAACGTTCGGAAGGTGCCGTCGTCGTCCGGGTGGGCGCCGCCGAGGGGGTGGTACTCGCAGTGCTTGGCGGGGACGATGCCGTCGACCAAGAGCAGGTCCGCCCCCCGGAGGACGTCCCGCGAGCGGTCCGGGACGGCGTAGCTGGTGTCGCCGGACAGTGCCAGCGTCGCGCCGGTCTCCGGCTGTTCGATCCAGAGCCCGTAGCAGACCAGCGGCGGGTGCTCGACCGGTACGAGCGTCACCTCGAGGCCGCAGGTCTCGACGGCCTCGAACGGCGTCGTCGGTCGGACGGTCACGGCGTCGAGGTAGTCGTAGCTGTCGGCGACGGTTTCGGCGACGCTCTCGCCGGTTTCGGGGTCCGTCTCGTCCGGCGCGAACACCGGCAACTGGTCGAGCAGCCGGTAGACGTTGCCCAGCCCGTGGAGGTGGTCGAAGTGGATGTGGCTGATACAGGCCGCGTCGGGCAGCGGAACGTCGCGGTCGAGGAACTGTCGGCGGAAGTCGGGACTGGCGTCGACGAGCAGCGACTCGCCGGTCCGCTCGTTGCGGACGTGGACCGAAAATCGAGAGCGCTCGACGCCGCGCTCGACGGCCTCCCGGCAGGTGTCGCAGCCGCAGTTCGGCGTCGGCGTCCCCGTCGTGTCGCCGGTCCCGAGCAGGGTGACCTCCATCGCCTCAATTCAGGGGCGGCGGCGGCCTAAACCCCTCGGTCAGTCGTGGTCGTGGTCGTGGGCGTGGCCGCCGTCGGAGGCCGTCCCGTCGCCCGCCACCAGCGCGTCGGCGTCGCCCTCGATCATGTCCATGTTCTTCAGGTTGTCCCGCTCCTCGAAGTCCTCGATGGCGTCGACGAGGTCCGACTGCGTGAGCGTCGTCCGGTCCTCGGTCAGGGCGTCCAGGACGGCCTCCCGGAGCACGAGCCGGAGGTCGCTGCCGGTCAGCCCCTCGGTCGCCTCCGCCAGCTCGACGGGGTCGAAGTTCTCGACGTCCATCCGGCGGGTGACGATGCCGAGGATGTCCGCCCGCATCCCCAGGTCCGGCTTCGGGAAGTTGACGATCTCGTCGAACCGGCGCCAGGCGGCGGCGTCCAGCTGGTCGGGGTGGTTGGTCGCGCCGATGAGCAGCACGTCGTCCTGGATGAGCGACACCTCGTCGATGCTCTTCAGCAGCGTGTTCACCGCCCGCTTGATGGCGGCGTGCTCGTCGGAGGAGCGCGTCTTGGCGACGAAGTCGAACTCGTCCATGAAGAGGATACAGGGCGACAGCCGTTTCGCGACCTCGAAGGTCTTGTCGACGTTCTTGGCCGTCTCGCCGAGGTACTGGCTGGTGATCATCGACAGCTTCACCTCGACGAACGGCAGGTCCAGGTCCCGGGCGAGCGCCCGCGCGACCGACGTCTTGCCGGTTCCCGGCGGGCCGACGAACAGCAGCTTGCCGATCTCCCGGAGGCCGATCTCCGCCAGGTAGTCGCGGTGCTCGATGGCCTTGACCACCTTGTGGATCTCGTTTTCCTGGTCGTCGGTCAGCACGAGGTCCTCCAGCGTCATCTCGATCTCCTCGGGGGCGCGGACCTCCACGAGGTCGAGCATCTCCTCTTCGTCCTCGTCGAACATCTCCTCCAGCAGCGAGTCGATCCACACCCGGTCGGCGTGGATGGGGCGGTTCTGCTCGCGGGCGGTCTCGTAGTCGACGTCGTCGAACTCCGCCTCGAAGACGGACGCCAGCGTCGGGTTGCCCGACAGCCGGTCGGCGGAGACGCGGTCCAGCAGCCACGACTCGGCCATCTCCCGGTCGGTGAACTCGATCTTCCCGGAGAAGTCGTCCCGGTCGGTGAACATCAGCCCCGAGACCGCCTCCCAGGGGCGCTCGATGCCGGTCGCGGCGGCGGCCGTCGAGTTGGTCGTCGTCAGCGGCCGCTCGACCTCGCCGTCCTCCCAGAAGACCCGTCGGTACCGCGGCGGCAGGTCCCGCTCGTCCAGCTCCTGGTTTTCCGTGTAGATGGACGCAGTCAGCAGAAACTCGACGACTTCAAGCTCGGGGCTGCTCATTCCCCAATATATTGCCGGGCAACCGGTATAAGCCCGTCGAAACCAGCGGCCTCTCCGTCGCCGCCCCCGGCGCCACGATTAACGATGTAAGCACACAGCCCGGCTGGCGTGACGGCTGAAGCGGGCCGGAGAGACAGGATTAACGTAGTGGGGGCCGAAGGCCGGAGCCGTATGAGCGATTCCACACCGGTCGTCGTGCGAGCGTACCGGACCCCGTTCGGCAAGGAGGACGGCGTCTTCTCGGAGGTCCGCCCGGAGGACCTCTCGATCCCCCTGGTCGACGAGATACTCGGCGACACCGGCCTCACCGGCGAGGACGTCGACGACCTCAAGTGGGGCTGTGCCCAGCAGCGCGGCGAGCAGGGCAACAACATGGCCCGGGTCATCGCGCTGATGTCCGAGCTCGGCGAGGCGACGCCGGCGACCACGATCAACCGCTGGTGTGCCTCCTCCGCCGAGGCCGTCATCAGCGCCGCCGACGCGATCCGGGCCGGCCAGCGGGACTGCATCATCGCCGGCGGCGTCGAGTCGATGTCCCGGGTGAAGATGGGCGGGAACAACGACATCCACCCCGGGCTCAACGACCACCACAACATCGCGGCGCTGCAGATGGGCATCACCGCCGAGGAGGTCGCCGAGCGGTACGACGTCACCCGCGAGGAGCAGGACGCCTACGCCGCCCGCTCGCAGCAGCGGGCCTGCGCCGCCACCGAGGAGGGCCGCTTCGACGACGAGATCGTCCCCGTCACGGGCCACGACGACGACGGCGAGGAGATCATCGTCGAGGAGGACGAGGGCCTGCGGCCCGGAACGACCGAGGAGAAGCTCGCCGAACTGCCGACCGTCTTCAAGTCCGACGGCACCGTCACGCCGGGCAACGCCTCCCAGACGACCGACGGCGCCGCCGCGCTGCTGGTGACGTCGCGGGCCTTCGCCGAGGAGCACGGCCTCGAGGAGCTGGCCGAGATCGGCAACAACGCCGTCGCCGGCGTCGAGCCCGAGGTGATGGGCATCGGCCCCATCCCCGCGTGCGAGAACCTCTTCGAGCGCTCCGGCACGACCGCCGACGACTACGACCTCGTCGAACTGAACGAGGCCTTCGCCTCCCAGTGTTACCACTGCCAGCGGGAACTCGGCTTCGACGACGAGATTTACAATGTCAACGGCGGCGCCATCGCCATCGGCCACCCCCTGGGCGCCTCCGGCGCACGGCTGCCCGTGACGCTCATCCACGAGATGCGGAAGCGCGACGACGCCGAGCGCGGCCTCGCGACCGAGTGCGTCGGCTTCGGCCAGGGCGCTGCCATCGAGTTCCACGTCGACTGACGGCCCCCCGACCCGTCGCTGCCTCCGCCACCATTTTAGAGCCTTGCCCGTCTGTGAGTCGTGATGGAGACACCGGACAGCGACCTCGGCGTCTACGCCCTCGCGGGCGCGTTCGCCGTTGTGGTTTCCCTCGTCGCCATCGCCGTGCTGGCCTTCGCGACGGACGTTCCGCTCACGCTGCGGACGACGGCGACGCTCTCCGGCGGGTTCCTGCTGTTCATGGGTTCGTACGTCGCTGCGATGGCCATCTACCGGGGCGTCGATTCCGGGGACCCGGACGGAAGCCGGTGACGCGCCGTCCGCCGGGCGGGGCCGACTGGTCGACCAAAAGACACATTCCGAACCCCGTTGACCCGCCGGGTATGACCAACCCCCTGCTCGGCACCCTTCTCATCGGGTTCGGCCTCCTCGGGGCGGTGCGGCCCCGCACTGTGGCCCGGTTCGAGGAGCAACTCGACGCCATCGGCAGCAAGCGCTCGTGGGACGAGGTCAAACCCGCCGAGTGGAAGGTGCTGCTCACCCGCGGGGCTGGCATCTTCCTCGTCCTGTTCGGCGTGTTCGTCCTGTTCGACGTGTGAAACGCCGGAACTCGTTGGGGGAGCGAACGCGGCCGGCGGTCGCCGGCCCGCGACGCCGGGGCCTACAGTTCGCCCTTCGTCGACGGCGTGTCGCCGCGCCGGTCGTCGATCCGCGTGGCGTCGTCCAGCGCCCGCGCCAGCGCCTTGAACAGCGCCTCGACCTCGTGGTGGGCGTTGTCGCCGTCGACGGCGGCGTGCAGCGTCAGGCCGGCGTTCGTCGCCAGCGACTCCGCGAAGTGCCGCGCCATGTCGCTGGTGAACCCGCCCACCGAGGGCTGGGAGAAGCCGCCCTCGAAGTAGAACCGCGGCCGGCCGGAGACGTCGACGACGACGTCGGCGACGGCCTCGTCCAGCGGCACCCGGCGGTCGGCGTAGCGGACGATGCCGCGCTTGTCGCCGAGCGCCTCCTCGAGGGCCTCGCCGACGGCGATGCCGACGTCCTCGACGGTGTGGTGGTCGTCGATTCCCAGGTCGCCGTCGCACCGCACCGTCAGGTCGAAGAGGCCGTGCTTCGCGAGCGACTCCAGCATGTGGTCGAAGAAGCCGACGCCGGTGTCGACGGTGGCGTCGCCGTCGCCGTCGAGGGCGAGCGTCACCTCGATCTCCGTCTCGGCCGTCTCCCGCGTGACCGCCGCCGTCCGGTCCGTCATGGCTACCACTTTTCGCGCACCTACAAGGCGGTTGCGGCGTCGTGCCGGCCGGGTGCGGCGGGCGTCCGTCGCCGGACCGCGACGGCGGGCGTCGCCCGCTCAGAGGTCGTTCGCCTCGGCGAGGGTGAACCGTCCCTCGTACAGCGCGGTTCCGACGACGGCGGCGGCGGCGCCGGCGCCCCGGAGCGTCCGGAGGTCGTCGAGCGAGGCGACCCCGCCCGAGGCGACGACCGGGACGTCGACGGCGTCGACGACCTCGGCGACGAGGTCCCGGCGGACGCCCTCCATCCGGCCCTCGACGTCGACGTCGGTGAACAGCACCGCCGCGGCGCCTTCCGTCTCGTAGCGGGCGGCGGCCTCGGCGGGGTCGAGGCCGGTGCCCTCGGTCCACCCGGAGACGACGACCTCGCCGTCGCTGGCGTCGAGACTCACCACCACGCTGTCGGGGAAGTCCTCGGCTATCGCGCCGACGATGGCGGGGTTCTCGACGGCGGCGGTGCCGAGGATGACCCGGTCGACGCCGGCGTCGAGCAGCCGGCAGGCGTCGTGGGCGGTCCGGACGCCGCCGCCGAACTGGACGTCGATGTCGTCGTCGACGGCCCCGAGGACGGCCTCCAGGGCGTCGGCGTTGGCGCGGTCGCCCTCGAAGGCGCCGTCGAGGTCGACGAGATGCAGCGTCCCGGCGCCGGCGTCGACCCACCGCTCGGCGGCCTCGACCGGGTCGCCGTACCGCGTGCCCGTGCCGCGCTCGCCGCCGACCAACTGGACCACCTCGCCGTCCTGCATGTCGACCGCGGGGACGACCTCGAACGTGGGGAACATGTCGGAAGCCGGGGCGCGCGGCGACAAAAGCGTACCCGTGTGCCCGCTGCCCGAACGCGACGCTTATCTGACACCCGAGCGTGACTACGGACATGGAGCCGCTGTTGGTCGTCGGCCTGGCCGTCGCGGTCTTCGTCGGGTACAACATCGGCGGCGCCAACACGGCCCCGGCGTTCGGCCCCGCGGTCGGCGCCGGCGTGCTCGGGAAGCTGCTGGCGGCCGGGCTCATGACGGTGTTCTTCCTCGCCGGCGGCTGGACCTTCGGCCGGGAGGTTATCGGGACGCTCGGCGGCGACATCGTCCCCAGCGAGCTGTTCACCCTGGAGGCCAGCATCGTCGTGCTGTTCTTCATCGGGCTGGCGCTGTTCGTCTCCAACGTCTTCGGCGTACCGGCCTCGACATCGATGACCGCCGTCGGCTCGATCGCCGGGCTGGGGCTGGCGGCCGGTTCGCTGGACTGGGGGACGATGGGCCGCATCGTCTCGTGGTGGATCGTCGCCCCTATCGTCGCCTTCTGGGTCAGCGGCGTCATCGGGCGGTACTTCTACCCGCGGATCAACGCCTGGGTCGCCATCCCGGAGTCGGAGGGCAGCCCGTTCGACGGCGACGCGACGCGCCGGGAGCTGGTCGGAGCCGTCGTCGTCGTCGGCATCGGCTGTCTGATGGCCTTCTCCAGCGGCGCCTCCAACGCCGCCAACGCCATCGCCCCCCTCGTGGGAAGCGGCGAACTGGACGTCGACGCCGGCATCCTCTTGGCGACGGGCGCCGTCGGCCTCGGCGCGTTCACCATCGCCCGCCGGACGCTGGACACGATGGGCAACGACCTGACTGAACTGCCGCTGACGGCGGCCATCGTCGTCGCGGTCGTCTCGGCGACGGCCACCACCGCGCTGGCGGCCATCGGCATCCCCGCCAGTTTCGTCATCATCGCGACGATGTCCATCGTCGGCCTCGGCTGGGGCCGGGCCACCCGGACCGCGACCGCCCGCGAGGCCGTCGCCGGCGACCCCCCGAGCGTCTCCGTCGGCGCCCTGACCGCCGACGACGCCGCGACCGTCGGCGACGCCGGCGGGGGCGGCACCTCCCCGCCCATCGGCGAGGAAACCGTCGAGGACATCCCCGCCGCTTCTGACCTCTTCGATCCCGAGACGACCGGCCGCGTCATCCTGATGCAGAACATCGTCCCCGCCATCGCCACCGTCGGGGCGTTCCTCGTGTTCCGGCTGTTGCCGCTCATCTGAGGCGCCGACGGCGGCACACTGTCGGTGCCAACAGCAACCTTCAAGCGGCCAGCGTTCCAACGTTCCTTTGATGCCCACGGTAGAATATCTCAACTACGAAGTGCTCGACGACCACGGCTGGTCGATGGACGACGACGACCTCTTCGAGGCGGCGGCCGACGCCGGCCTCGACGGCGAGGACTACGGCTCCCTCGACGTCGCCGAGGGCGAGTACATCCTCGAGGCCGCCGAGGCCCAGGGGTACGACTGGCCCTTCTCCTGCCGGGCCGGCGCCTGCGCCAACTGCGCCGCCATCGTCAAGGAAGGCGACATCGACATGGACATGCAGCAGATCCTCTCCGACGAGGAGGTCGAGGAGAAGGACGTCCGGCTGACCTGCATCGGCAGCCCCGCTGCCGACACCGTCAGGATCGTCTACAACGCAAAGCACCTCGACTATCTCCAGAACCGCGTCATCTGAGCGGCGACGGAGACAGGCCGGTACTTTCTGCGTGTATGCTTTCGGCGGCAGAACGGCGGACAGCAACGCGTGCGGCGGCCTCGAGTCGGCCGCTCTGGCCGCCCACACACCGCCGACCGTTCGGGCCGTCAGTTCGACGCCGGTGACCGCGATGCGGGCACCGCCGTCCGTTCCGGCGGCGCAGTCGACCTCTCGGCCGTGGGCGCCGACGGTCCGCTCGCCCGCCTGACCCCGGCGACGGTCTTGCGGTCGCCCGACCCGTCGCGACTCGGCCCCGGAGCTGCCCGCGTAGTCCAACGGCGCTCACGGCTCGATGCGCGGCAGCCGCCGGGGGAGCACGGAACCGCACGGGCGAGCTACGCCCGCCGTTCGAGAGCGGCCAGCAGCGTCGCCGTCTCGACGACCGTCGCGGCGGCGCCGGACAGCTGCGCCAGCGCGACCCGGTGGGTCTGCTCGGCGACGTACCGCGTGCCGTCGAGCTCCCGGTCGAAGGCCACCGTCGCGTCGTCGACGACGTAGGGGTCGAAGCCGAGCGCGGAGGCGGTCCGGGCGGCCGTCGAGACCCGGCGGTCGGTCGTGAACCCCACCAGGACAGGGCGTTCGACGCCGGCCGTCCGGAGCCGGCTCTCGAGGTCCGTCCCGAGGAAGACGCCGCCGCCGCGGTCGGTGACGACGGGCTCGTCGTCGGCCGGCGCCGCCGCGGGCTTGAACGCGACGCCGGGCCGGTTCGGGTGGAACGGCGACCCCGGCTCGACGGTCTCGCGTCCGACGTGGACGACGGGCAGTCCGGCCCGGCGGTAGGCCGCGAGCAGTTCCGCGACGTGGCGCTCGGCGTCGGGGTTGTTGCGGGCGCCGTGTCGGTCGTCGTCGTAGCCGCGCTGGACGCCGACGGGGACCAGCCCCGACGCCGACGGCTCGACCGCCTCCGGGTCCCTGTACGGCACCTGTGTGGCTAACCGCCGGACCGGCATAGGCGTTCCCACGCAAGCAGTTCTTTCCAGGTCGGCGGGTCGACGGCCCCGGACGCCCGGCGGGTCGGCAGCCCCGGACGCCCGGCTGGTCGACGGTCGTCTCGGCGGCGGACGGAGGCCACGAGTTTATGAGGGAGGTGACCGCAACCCGAGCCGTGTCGCTGGTATTCGGAGTCGCGAGCGGGCCGGACCTGCTGCGGCTGGTCGCGGTGCCGGTGCTCGGGTGGGCGGCGCTGCGGGACGTCCGGACGCGCCGCGTCCCGAACCGGGCGTGGCTCCCGCTGGTCGTCGCCGGCGTCGTCGCGCTCGCCTGGGACGTGCTGCTGGTCGCCGGCGGCCGGGCGTGGCCGCTGTTCGCCCTGCGGGTCGGGCTGTCGCTGGGGCTGGTCGCGCCGCTGGGCTATCTCTTCTGGCGGCTGGGCGGCTTCGGCGGCGCCGACGCCAAGGCGGTGATGTCGCTCGCGGTGCTGCTGCCGGCCAACCCGCAGTACTACCCGCCGGCGGCGCTGGACGCGGCGACCGTCTACCCGCTGCAGCCCGCCCCGCTCGGCGTCTTCTCGCTGACCGTCCTCTCGAACACGGTGCTGGTGGGGCTGGCGTACCCGCTGGTGCTGGCGCTGCGGAACCTGCCCCGCGGAGAGTTCACGCCGGCGATGTTCGTCGGCCGGCCGGTCGCGGTCGAGGAGATCGTCGCGGAGTACGGCCGGCTGCTGGAGTCGCCGTCGGGGTTCACCCGCCGGGGGCTCGACGTCGACGCGCTGCGGATGTACCTCCGCTGGCGCGGGGTGACCCTTAAGGAGGTGCGGGCGGCGCCGGACCGGTACCGGCACCCGCTGCCAACGGAGCGGAACGACCCCGGCGACGGGTCGGTCGGCGACCGGGCGGCGACCGACGGCGGCAGCGAGCCGGCCGTCCGGCCGCTCGATGCGTGGGGCGCCGAGCGGTTCCTCGAGGCCCACCGGGCCTACGGCACCACGCCCGACGAACTCCGCGGGGGGCTGGAGGTGCTGACCGACCCCGACCGCGAGGTCGTCTGGCTGACGCCGGGCGTACCCTTTCTGCTGCCGATGTTCGTCGGGCTGGTCGTGGCGCTGTCGTACGGCGACCTGCTGTTCGTGCTGCTGTCGGTGCTGGGCGTCTGAACGAAAAGGCCTATCTCCCCGAACGGCCCAGGTGTGGCCGTGACTCCCGAGCTCGCCTTCGACGAGCAGGACCTGCTTCCCGCCGTCGCACAGGACGCCGACTCCGGGGACGTGCTGATGCTCGCCTACGTCTCGAAGGAGGCCCTCGAGCGGACCCGCGAGACGGGGGAGGCCCACTACTACTCCCGGAGCCGCGAGGAGCTGTGGCGGAAGGGCGCCACGAGCGGCCACACCCAGCGCGTCGAGGAGGTCCGGGTCGACTGCGACGGCGACGCGCTGCTGTACGTCGTCGAGCAGGCCGGCGGCGCCTGCCACACCGGCTTCGATAGCTGCTTCCACCGGACCGTCGACGGCGAGACCGTCGGCGACCGGGTCTTCGACCCCGACGATGTCTACGGGGAGTGACGCCGACGCCGGTGCCACCGAGGAGCCGCTCGCGGCGCTGGAGGCCGCCCACGAGCGGCTCGAGGGGTTGCGCGCGGCGCCGCCGGCCGACCCCGATGCCGTCGACACCGTCGCCGACGCCTACGAGGCCGTCGCCGAGGTGCTGGACCGCTGGGAGGAACGGGCCACCGACTGGGACGACTTCGAGGGGTACGTCGAGTTCCGGGACGACCTCTCGGAGACGATGGCGTCGATCCCCGAGGACGTCCCCGAGAGCGAGGCGTTCCTCGCCGCCGACGGCCACGTCAAGACGAGCGGCGTCTCGAAGTCGCTGACGTCGGGCGACTTCGAGGCCGCCCGCGAGGCGCTGGCGCCGGCCCGCGAGTACGCCGACTACCGCGAGGAACTCGAGGCGGTCCGGAGCCGCTACCGGCGGGCCTACAGGGCCGCCGAGCGCCGGCGCCGCGAACTCGACGACCGAATCGACGACCTCGAACGGCTGCGGCGGCTCGGCGCGGCCGACCTCGAGGCGCCCGTCGAGCGACTGCGGGAGCCGGTCGAGCGCTACGACGAGGCGGTGACCGGGGCGTTCGACGCCTTCCGCGAGGACGCATCCGCCCGGGAGTTCCTCGGCGTCGTCGAGACCGCCGCCGGCTACCCGCTCGTGGACATCCGGGCGCCGCCGTCGGAGCTGCTGGCGTACGTCGAGTCGGCGCCGGCCGGCGACCGTCCCGTCCCGGAGCTGCTGGCGTACGCGGAGTACTCGACGTCGAAGCTCTCCCACTACGTCGCGGAGCCGGCGCGGCTGAAGCGGCGGGTCGCGACGAACCGGACGTACCTCGAGGAGCTGTCGGCGGCGCCGCTGTGCGTCGGCTGGCCGCCGCCGCCGCCCGACCGGCTCCGCTTTCGGAGCGAGGAGCTGCTGTCGGTCGTCGACCGGTTCGCCGGTGCCGAGACGGTCCGGGCCATCCGGGCGGTGCGGGACCGCACGCGCGACGACGACTACGGCCGGCTCCGGGAGGCCGCCGTCGCCCGCGCGGAGCTGACCGACGCCGAGCGCCGCCGGCTGGAGTCCGGCGCCGTCGCCGAGGAACTGGAGACCGCCCGCGAGCGGCGCCGCCGGCTGACGGAGGCGCTGGAGCGCTACGACCCGCCCTGACGGCCGGCCTCCAGCGCCTCGCACATCCCGTCCAGCAGCGTCCGGGCCCGGTCGTCGGTCGGCCCCTCGGCGTACACCCGGACGAGCGGTTCGGTGCCGCTCGGGCGGGCCAGCACCCACGCGTCGCCGTAGTCCAGCCGGTAGCCGTCGAGCGTCGTCACCTCGGCGTCCGCCTCGGCGGCGTGGGCCTCGGCCGCCTCGAGCATCGCCTCGCGCTCGTCGGCGTCGTCGTACGCCAGGTCCGCACGGACGTTGACGTAGCCGTCGTAACTGCCGACGACGTCGCTCGCCGGCCGGTCGGCGACCAGCGCGAGGAAGCGGGCGGCGGTGTAGGCGCCGTCGCGTGCGAGCCGGTAGCAGGGGAAGATGATGCCGCCGTTGCCCTCGCCGGCGACCGGCACCGACGCCCCGGCCGCGCGGAGCTCCTCGATCCGCGAGATGATGTGCGTGCTACCGATGGACGTCAGCTCCAGGTCGGCGCCGGCGGCGTCGGCGGCGTCGACGAGCCGCTGGGAGACGTTGACCGCCGAGACGGCGACGTCGCCCGTCCCGAGTTCCTCGGCCGCAAGCGCCGCCAGCGCCGAGTCGCCCTCGACGTGGGCGCCGGTCTCGTCGACGAACACCGCGCGGTCGGCGTCGCCGTCGTGGGCGATTCCGAGGTCGGCGTCCGTCGCGCGGACGAACCGCCGGAGCGCGTCCAGGTTCGCCGCCACCGGTTCGGGGTCCCGGCCGGGGAAGTGGCCGTCCAGCGTGGCGTTGAGCGTGCGGACGCGGCAGCCGAGCCGCCGGAAGAAGACGGGGCTGGTGAGACAGCCCGCGCCGTGGCCCGGGTCGACGGCGACGGTGAGGTCCGCCGTGGCGATCCGCTCGCGAATCCCCTCGGCGGCCAGCGCCTCGAGCAGTTCGTCGACGTACGCCTCCGGGACGTCGTCGACGCCGCGGTAGCGGCCGACGGCCTCGTGGCCGACGAGCTCGAACGACTCGTCGAGCAGGTGTTCCTCGACCCGCTCCAGCGTCTCGCGGCCGAGTTCGATTCCGTCGGCGCCGACGAGCTTTACCCCGTTGTACGCCGGCGGGTTGTGGCTGGCCGTGACGACGACGACCGGGACGCCGGCCCGCTCGGCGTACGCCTGGGCGGCCGGCGTCGGCGCGACGCCGAGCCGGTGGACGTCGCAGCCGGCGCTGGCCAGCGCGCTGGCGGCCGCGTCGGCGAAC
>JAHENN010000229.1 GCA_018609665.1 Haloarculaceae archaeon
CCGCGGTGGAGCCGGCCTCCCGGATGTGGTAGCCCGAAATCGAGACGGGGTGGAACTTCGGCGTCTCCGCGACGGCGAACTCGATGGTGTCGGTGACGACGTCCAGCGACGGCTCCGGCGGGATGACCCACTCCTTCTGGGCGATGAACTCCTTCAGCATGTCGTTCTGCAGCGTCCCGCGGACCTCCTCGCGGGGGACGCCCTGCTGGTCGGCCAGGGCGATGTACATCGCGTAGATGACCGGCGCGCTCGGATTGATGGTGAACGAGGTCGAGATCTCGCCGACGTCGATGCCGTCGAACAGGATCTCCATGTCCCGGAGCGTGTCGACGGCGACGCCCTCCTTGCCGACCTCGCCCTCGCTCATCGGGTGGTCGGAGTCGATGCCCATCAGCGTCGGCATGTCGAAGGCCGTCGACAGCCCCGTCTGGCCGTTGTCGATGAGGTAGTGGAACCGCTCGTTGGTCTCCTCGGCGGTGCCGAAGCCCGCGAACTGCCGCATCGTCCACGTCCGGCCGCGGTACATCGTCGGGTAGACGCCGCGGGTGTACGGCGGCTCGCCCGGATAGCCGAGGTCCTCGTCGTAGTCGAGGTCGGCGACGTCGTCGGGCGTGTACAGCCGGTCGACCTCGTGGTTCGAGACGGTGGCGAAGCTGTCCTTCCGCTCGCCGCGCTCGAGGAACGGGTCCAGCGTCTCCTCCTTCCAGCGCTCGCGCTCGGACCTGATCTCCGCGAGGTCCTCCTCGTCGAACATGGAGACGGCTTGGAGTGGTGCAAGTATGAAGGTTGGCGTGTTCGGCCGACGTCGGCACGACCCGGCGGCACGGGACCCGTCGGTCTCCGTCGGCCTCCGTCGGTGCCCTGGATGCCGTGCCGGACACGGGCGACCCCCGCGCCGGCTCGTCCGGGCGAGCGGAGAGAACCTCCCCGTCCGGGGCGTGCGTCGACCCGGTGTGACGGGTGCTTTTATTTCGAACGGGCGACTAGCAAGAACCGTCGTCCGACAGATGCACGTCGTATCCGAGGTCCGGAGCCTGTTCCGTCGACTTCTCGGCTGGGTTCGCCCTACCCGAATAACGCCGACGACGCCGCCCCTGACGTTCGTGGACGGCGAGGGCCGAGACGTCGAGCTCCGGCCGTACCGCACCGACGATTTCGAGGCGCTCGTCGCGATGTACGACGGGTTCGACCCGACACAGCGGGCCCAGGGTACGCCCCCGATCGGCGTCGAGGCCATCCGGTCCTGGCTGAACGACATTCTCGGCGGAGCGAACGTCGTCGCTGTGTACGGCGGTCGAATCGTGGGACACATCAGCTTCGTCCCCGACGGGACCGACCGCCACGAACTCGCCATCTTCGTCCACCAGGAGTTCCAGGGAGCAGGTATCGGCACCAAACTGATGGCCGCCGGACTCGGCCATGCCAGACAGCAGGGTGTCCGGTACGTGTGGCTGACGGTCGAGGTCGGAAAGCGGGATATCCAGCGGTTGTACACCCGAGCAGGGTTCGCCGTGGTCAACCCGATGGGAGCCGTCCACCGGATGTCCCGGACCCTGTGACCGGTCGTCGCCGTCGGTTTTACCCCCGGTGTCGGGCAGCTCCGCTCCCGGTCCCCCAGGGACGACGACCGGCACGTTGCCCGTCGCGCCCCCGCCGACCCGCACGACGGGTTTCGGCTGCCGGGGGCTGGTCGTCTCTAGAGGGAATCCGCTTCAACTGCGTTCGCACGCCAGTCGACCCGGGGAGCGAAGCGGCCGAGGAGCGTCGTTCGGACGACCGGGGGTCGTCCGTGATCGCGAACCGCTTCGAGTTTCGGACGACAGCGAGCCGTCGCGAGGCGCCGAGCGGAGCGAGGGGTCTCGGGGTGGCGAGCCGTGAGCCGCGCGACCGGAGCCGGCCGAGAGATTCGAGGTGTCAAGGTCAAAACAGGCGCGAACTGCCAGAGTCACTCCGCGCATACCCTGTATCGAGCAACCATCCTGTACGAGCATCGACGCGAGCGAGGCGAGCGCCGTTCACCGACGGCGGGGCCGGGGGCCGAGTCGTCGGCCTCTTTATCGACGTCTTTTACTGTGATTCCAAGCAGGCGGCTACGCCGCTCGCAGAGGGCCCGAATAAAAAGGTCGGCGTTCAGAGGGTGTAATCGTGGTTGCCGTCCTCGCTCTCGAGGAAGCCGACCAGCAGGTCGACGACGGCGGCGACGTCGGCCTCGTGGACGCACTCCGTCGGCGTGTGAAGGTACCGCGTCGGGACGGAGATGGCGCCGGCCGGCGTCGCCCCGGAGCCCCGCTGGAGGCCCCCCGTGTCGGTCCCGCCCGAGGGCAGCACCTCGAACTGGTGGTCGATCTCCTCCCGCTCGGCGACCGCCCGGAGCCGGCGGTGGATCTTGTGGCTGGTGATGACGCTGCCGTCCTTCAGCTTGATGCCGGCGCCCTCGCCGAGTTGCGTCACCTGCTCGCCGCCGGCGAATCCGGGGACGTCGTTCGCGACCGTGGTGTCGACGGCGACCACCAGGTCGGGGTCGAGGTCGACGCCCAGTGCCTCGGCGCCGCGGAGGCCGACCTCCTCCTGGGTGGTCGCCGCGAGGTGGACGTTGACGGCCGGGGCCTCGAGCCGGCGGGCGGCCGCCAGCATCGCGAAGACGGAGACGCGGTTGTCCAGCGACTTGCCGGTGACGAACTCGCCGACGCGGGTCGTCGACCGGTCCATCGTCACCAGGTCGCCGACGGCAACGCGCTCCTCGACGGTCCCGGCGTCCAGCCCCAGGTCGACGTGGACGTCCTCGACGGCGGCGTCGGACTCGAGGTCGTCGTCGTCGAGCGTGTGCGGCGGTACCGACCCGATGACCCCCGGCAGGTCGCCGCCGTCGGCGTGGACGGTCACCCGCTGGGCGCGCAGCACCCGCGGGTCCCACCCGCCGAGCGCCTCCAACTGCAGGAAGCCGTCGTCGTCGACGTGTCTGATCATGAAGCCGATCTCGTCCATGTGGGCGGCGACGAGGACGTCGTACGCCGACCCGCCGTCGACGGTGCCGACGAGGTTCCCCATCGCGTCCGACCGGACGCGGTCGACGTGCGGCGTGATCGCCTCCCGGACCCGCTCGCGGACGCGGTCCTCGTACCCCGGCACTCCCCGCTCCTCCGTCAGGGCGGCGAGCAGTTCGTAGTCGAGATCCTCGCGCATGTATCCGTCTGTGGCTCGCAGCGGCATAAACGGTGAGATTCGCGCAGACATCCGACTGTCGCACCCCACGGGAGGGTTTTTACTCCCGCACCACGAGCCCCGACACATGCACGGCGCACTCGAGGAGTGGCGACCGGTCGTCGACGAGACCATCGAGTCGCTGCTCCCGCGGGCGGCCGACGACGCGTACCTCTCGGAGTTCTTCGGCGAGGCGACCTACGCCTACGACTCGGCGGCCGTCGAGCGCGCGCTGTCGGCGCCGATCTGGGACCTGCTGGACCGCGGCGGCAAGCGCTGGCGGGCGGTGCTGTTCCTGCTGTTCGTCGAGGCCTTCGGCGAGGACCCCGAGGCCTACCGCGAGTACGCCGCGGTCCCGGAGATACTCCACAACGGCACCATCATCGTCGACGACGTCGAGGACGGCGCCACCCACCGCCGCGGGAGCCCCGCGCTGCACCGCGTCCACGGCACCGATGTCGCGCTGAACGCCGGCAACGCAATGTACTTCCTGCCGCTGAAGGTCATCTCCCGCAACCCCGCGGGACTGTCGGCCGAGACCCGGCTGGCCGCCTACGAGATGCTGACCCACGAGCTCAACCGAACCCACCTCGGCCAGGGGATGGACATCTGCTGGCACAACGACAAGGAGGTCGACGTCTCCGAGCCGGAGTACCTGGAGATGTGCGCCTGCAAGACGGGCTGTCTCGGCCGTATCGTCGCCCGGCTGGCAGCCATCGTCACCGGCAACGGCGACGCCGAGTCGGCCGTCGCCGCCTACGCCGAGGAGATGGCCGTCGCCTTCCAGATCGCCGACGACGTCCTCGACGTCGAACACGCCGCCGAGGACGGCGGCGAGTTCGGCAAGGGCGCCGGCAACGACGTCCGGGAGGGCAAGAAGACGCTGATGGTCATCCACGCCGCCGAGCACGCCCCGCCGGCCGACGTCGCCCGCATGGAGGAGCTGCTGTGGGCCGACGACAACACCGACGCGGAGGTCCGGGAGGTCATCTCCATCCTCGAGGAGTCCGGCAGCGTCGAGTACGCCCGCGGCGTCGCCGAGGACCTCGCTGCCGGCGCCAAGACCCACCTCGAGGACCTCGAGCTGGCGCCCGAGCCGGCCGCCAAGCTCGCCGGCTTCGCCGACTTCGTCGTCCAGCGGGAGGTGTAGCCTTCCGGATTTGGAAACACATTAATGGACGCCGCGGCGAGGTTCGACGCATGGACCCATCGGTGACGCTGTTCGGCCCGGTCGACACGTACCTGGCACCGGTGATCAGCTACGTGCTGCTCGGCCTCATCGTCCTCAACGTCGCCGGCCGCGGCCTCGAGTACCGCCGCATCGCCGCCCAGGCCGAGCGGGGCGCCGACGCCATCCGCCGCCACCCGCTCCGGGTCGCGACCAACTTCCTGCTCGTCGTCGGCGCCTTCTACTACCTCACCGTCGAGCGCCACGCCGGGCTGATCGTCTCGCTGCTGGTCGTCGGCGTCTTCCTCGCCGACTTCTTCGAGTTCGAGTCCCGGGAGGTCGAGGCCCGGCAGGGCTGGGACGTCGAGCGGCCGTGGGGCGCCATCGGCGCCTCGACCGTCGCGCTGCTGTACATCGCCTACCAGACGCTGTTCTTCCTCGTCGAGCCGCTCTGGAGCGCGGTCGTCTGACCGCCGCGACGTCGGGCCCGGCGGCCGTGATGCTCTCGGACGGAGCGGGCGCCGCGGCCTCAGGCGCCGGCGTCGTCCTCGAGGTACGCGCGCAGCTCCCGGAAGACGGGGATGCCGATCCAGAAGGCGAAGACGCCGAAAATAACGAACCACGTGGTGACGTCCCGC
This sequence comes from Haloarculaceae archaeon, assembly GCA_018609665.1. Lineage (GTDB taxonomy): Archaea > Halobacteriota > Halobacteria > Halobacteriales > Haloarculaceae > Natronomonas. Next base: position 5,008 of record JAHENN010000229.1, read on the forward strand.
AGCAGCAGCGCCAACTGGGCGTACGTCCCGGGGTCCTCCGGCGGCTGGGCGATGAGCTGCGTCCCCTCGAAGCTCTCGGTCGTCAGCCACGCGGAGATGGCCATCCACACCATCCCGCCGCCGGTGAGTATGGCGAAACCCTTGGCGAATTCGTCAGCCATCGCCTGAATCTTCGTCGGTGTCGTCTTTAGACTTTCCCATCTCCGCGGTCCGGAACCGCGTCGAGAAGGCGTAAACGGCGCTGCCGCCGACGATGAGCCCGAGTCCCAGGGCGACGACCGGGAGGCTCACCTCGTCGGGGCTGGCCGTCGCCCGCCGGGTGCCGCGGTCCAGCAGGACGAACCCCGCGAGGATGGCGACGATGGCGATGAGCGTCGAGAAGACCGTGACCGTCTTGTACAGCCGCAGCGGGACGACGATGTCTCGACCCGCCGGCGCGGCCCCGTCGCGTGACGCGTCGTCTCCCGCCGCCGGGTCGCCGCCGTCCGGCGTCTCGCCCGTCTCCTCGCTCATTATCGGCGGAAGACGGCCCGCGGGAGTAAAGCTGCCGGAACGGAGAGTGGAAGCGAAGCGAGCCGGAACGAGCACGGAGTGGGGACGAAACGCGCCGGAAGAAGAACGGAGTGAAACGGAACGGAACGGAACGGAACGGAACGGAACCGCGGGTCGACGCTACTTCGGCGGCCGCAGCCGGAAGTACCGCCGGTTGAGCTCGAACATGTACCCCTCCCGCATCGTCTTCAGCACGGAGTACGTGACGAAGGCGGCCACCAGCGGCAGCAGGAACGTCAGGTCGAACAGCTCGGGGTTGCTGATGGGGAAGGTCGCGGTGACGAGGTTCTTCACGGCCAGCACCGCGATGGTGAACGCGAAGACGACGCCGCCGACGCCCAGCGCCGCCCAGCCCGGCTCCTCGACGGGCCGGCGGGCGGCGCCCTTGTTGAGGAACGGCACCATCGCGATGACCCCGACGACCACCAGGTTCGCGACCACGCCGTAGACGCGGTCGCTGACGAGCTTCTCGCCGCCGAGCAGCGTCAGCTCGGGGTTGAGCGGCGTCAGCTTCAGCAGCCCGAACGACCAGTACAGATACCAGTCCGGCAGGATGACCGCCGGCGTCGAGTTGGCGTTGGCCGGCCCCGGCAGGTGCGGGGGCACCGCCGCCGAGATGAAGAACATCGCTCCCAGGAAGAAGGAGGTGATCGCCAGGTTGCGAATCATCTCGTGGGGCCACGTCGGGAACGCCAGCACGTCCCGCTCGACGTAGTCGGAGGCCTGCCGGAGGTCCTCGTCCTCCCGGCGGGAGCGCTCGAAGTACTCGTAGGTGAGCCGCGACAGCCCCTGGGTGCGCTGTTTCCGCTCCGACCAGGTCGGCGCCTGGTCGTCCTGCGGGACGATGCCGCTGCCGTCGGTCCGCGGCTCGGTGCCGTCGGTGTTGGGTTCGTCGTCGCTCATCGTTAGTGGGGTTCCGCGATGCCCTGCATCCAGACGATGCCGATGTGGACGGCGATGAGGCCGGTCACCACGAACGGCAACAGGAAGACGTGCAGGATGTACATCCGCTGTAGCGTCGCCTCCCCGAGCGTGAAGCCGCCGAAGATGAGCTGGGCGACCCACTCGCCGATGAGCGGGATCGACAGCGCCATCTCGACGCCGATTTGCCCGGCCCAGTAGGACAACTGGCTCCACGGCAGCAGGTAGCCCGTGTAGCCGAACACCATCGTCAGCGAGATGAGGACGATGCCGATGATCCAGTTCAGCTCGCGGGGCTCCTTGTACGCGCCCGTGAAGTACACCCGCAGCATGTGCAGGAACACGGCGGCGGTCATCACCTGGGCGGACCACCGGTGGAGGCTCCGGAGGAACAGCCCGAAGTTCAGGTCACCCATGATGAACAGGACGTTCGAGTAGGCGACCGTCCGGAGGGTCTCCCCGCCGACCGCCTGCGTCGACGGGGCGTAGTAGAAGCCCAGGAGCGCGCCGCTTATCGCGGCGACGACGTAGGCGATGGTACTGAACGACCCCAGCGCGTACAGGGGGTACCAGTACCAGAACTTGTTGTCGAGGTTGTACTGCTCGGTGTGGCTCTTCGGCATCTGGAGGTTCGTCTTGTAGTA
>JAHENN010000230.1 GCA_018609665.1 Haloarculaceae archaeon
CCGTCGGCCCGACGGGTCGTCCGTTCTTTCCGGCGCCTCACCAGCCCGCTCTCTCCCCATTGACGCTTCGCGACGAGGAGGGCGTCACCGACCGACACGGCGATTCGCCGCGAGCGCCAGCCCTTTGCCCGTCGAACGCGGACGACCGACCGTGATACCCGGCGCGGCCGAATACGGCGTCGACCTGTCGGTCAGCGATGCGGCCATCGACGACCTCCTGGCCGTCGACCCCGCCGACGTCTCCCCCGCCGACGAGCTGACGTTCGCGCGCAACGTGTTCGTCCCGCTCACCACCGCCTGTCGGTACACCTGCACGTACTGCACCTACTACGACCCGCCGGGGGAGGCCGGGCTGCTGGCGCCCGAGGAGGTCCGACGCATCTGCGAGCGGGGCGCCGCGGCCGGCTGCACGGAGGCGCTGTTCACCTTCGGCGACGAGCCCGACGCCCGCTACGACCGGATCCACGACCGGCTGGCGACGTGGGGCCACGACTCGATTCACTCGTATCTGCGGTCGGCCTGCGAGATCGCGCTGGACTGCGGGCTGCTGCCGCACTCCAACCCCGGCGACCAGACCCGCGAGCAGATGCGGCTGGTTGCCGACCTCAACGCCTCGATGGGCGTGATGCTGGAGACGACCGCCGACCTCCGGGTCCACGCCGGCGGTCGCCGGAAGGAGCCCGGCCAGCGGCTGGCGACCATCGCGACCGCCGGCGAACTCGGGGTGCCGTTCACGACCGGTATCCTCGTCGGCATCGGCGAGGAGCCGCGGGACCGCGCGGAGTCGCTGCTGGCGATCCGCGAACTCCACGAGCGGTACGGCCACGTCCAAGAGGTCATCGTCCAGCCGGTCAGCGAGAACGAGCGCTGGCAGCGGGGGTCGCCCGACGCCGGGACGATGCGCCGGACGACGGCGATGGCCCGCGCCGCCCTGCCGGCCGAGGTGTCGGTGCAGTCGCCGCCCAACCTCGCACCGGTTCGGGACCTCCTTGACTGCGGCGTCGACGACCTCGGCGGCGTCTCGCCGGTCACCGACGACCACATCAACCCCGACTACGCCTGGCCGGAGCTCCGGGAACTGGAGGCCATCGCCGACGACGCCGGCGTGCCGCTCCGGGAGCGGCTGCCGGTGTACGAGCGGTACGTCGACGAGGGGTGGCTCTCCGAGCGCATCGAGCGCGAACTCGCGGCCGACTCCGAGGCCGGCCGACGGTACCGGGCGGTCGCCGTGTGACGACCCGGGGTCGGCCATCGCCCGTCGGTCGCCTCGTCACCGAGGGAACAGACGTGTGATCCCGGGGTAGCTGATATCGGCCCCTGTCCGGACACGGCGGTGGCATCTACTGGAGGCTCGAGAGAATGGCGTAAGAGCCACTTGTACCTCGACAACAATCGCTTCGAAACAATCTGAAGATCCCAATCTTCGGAATCGTTCTAGCTATTGATGTCCCATGCCACAACATACATTAGGAGGTGGTACATAGCTCGGGCCGTCGATGGCACCCGGCGATGACGTCCGTGTGCTGGACGACACGGAACGGCGCTTTGCGGACGGCACCGTTCTCCGTGTCCGCGTGCTGGCCGTGCCGGAGTCAAAGAAGTTCCCGGACGGCGTCAAGTACCGCCTGCACTACGGGACTGCGGCTGGCGAGACGCTGATTCGGTACGACAACTCCCACGGAGTGCACGAACGACACACAGAAGCTGGCGTCGATGACAACTACGAATTCCCCGGCTACGACACCGTTCAGGAACGCTTCTGGGATGAAGTCGAACAGTTCCGTGACTGAACGGGAGCCACCACAGGACAACAGTATGACGCAGAACACGCTCATCGTGACCGTCGAATCGATCGGCACTGTCCAGCAGCGCACTGCCGATGCCTTCGAGCAGGCCCTGGCTGGCGACGTTCCCGACCACGACGCGCCGCGTCGGCTGAGCTTCGAAACCACCGACCAGCTCGCCCGGGTCTTCACCCCTCGAGCAATCGATCTACTCCAAGCCATCGCCCAGAACGACCCGGAGAGCATCCGTGAAGCCGCCCGCGTGGTCGACCGAGACATCAGGCAGGTGTCGGAGAACCTGGAACGGCTCGAAGAGTACGGTGTCGTGGAGTTCGTCGAGGAGGGCCGCGCGAAGCGGCCGGTCGTCCCCTACGACGAGATAGACATCCGACTCCCGCTCCGCGAGACCGTGGATCGAGATGCAGCACCGGCCTGAACCCCGGTCTGTTGGGCCCAACAATCCCGACGAACTCCGCGAGCGGGTCAGGCACCCGGGCGCCGCCGAACATCTCCGTGCTGTCCACGAGCGGACGCGACCTCTCCAGCCAGCCGACGACCTCCGCGAGGATGGAACGCGACGATAACTCCACAAAGGCTACTCAAGAAGCCGAACCTTGGCCTGCTGAATACGTAGATCTTCAGCTGGGAGCAGGAAGTGGGTGAGGCATACCAGCCGTGTACATCGAATCAGTTCCCGGCTCACAGCAGCGGCGTCCCGTCGGCCTTCGGCCCGAGTTCCGGCCCGACGACGTCGGCGTCGGGGTCGACCCGCCGCCGTCGTTCGTAGTCCGTCGACCGCTCGACGGGCACCCGGCCGACCGCGGAGATCATGTCGGCGTACTCCCGGAAGGAGCGGAACTCGCCGTGGTCGCCGCCGGCCCGCTTCGTGATCTCCTCCGAGAGGATGGTACCCATGAAGTCGTCGGCGCCGCACGACAGCATCTTCAGCCCCCCTGCGTCGCCGTATTTCACCCACGAGGACTGGATGTGCTCGACGTTGTCGAGGTAGAGCCGCGAGACGGCGACCATCAGTTCGTCCTCGTCGGCGGTGGCGCCGGCGTCAACCATGCCCCGCTCGGCCAGCGGCGTCTCCTCGTGGACGAACGACAGCGGAACGAACTCCCGGATTGCGCCCGTCCGGTCCTGCAACTGGCGCACCCGGTCGAGGTGTATCGCCCGGTGGGCCTCGTTCTCGACGTGGCCGTACATGATGGTGGCGGTGGTGTCGAGGCCGACCGCGGCGGCGGCCTCCATCGCCTCGAGCCACTCGCCGCTGTCGATCTTCGCGGGGCAGATGACGTCCCGCACCTCGTCGACGAGGATCTCGGCGGCGGTGCCGGGCACCGAGTCGAGGCCGGCGGCCTGCAGTCGCTCGAAGACCTCCTCGTAGCTCCAGTCGGTGCCGCGGCGGGCGTGGTAGGCCTCCTCCGGCGTCATCGAGTGGACGTGTACGCCGTCGACGTTCATCGCCTCGATCTGCTCGACGTACGTGCGGGGGTCGACGTCGTACGCCGCGGGCGGCCGGTAGTTGAGGTCGCTGCGGTCGCTGGCCTCGAGTATCTCGCGGTGGTCGGCGTCCAGCGCCAGGGCGGGATGGAGTCCCGAGACCGAGCAGACCTCGTAGACGCCCCGCTCGACGGCGTCGCGGACGGCCGCCCGCGACTCGGTGGGCGTCTTCGTGAAGCCGCCGTGGTCGTCCTGGTACGCCGTGCGGAACTGCTCGGAGCGGTCCTTGAAGTTGCAGAACAGACAGCCGGTGTTGCAGGCGGTGGTGACGTTGTTGTTGAGGTTGGCGACGAAGGTGACCTCGTCGCCGACGACCGCCGCCCGGCGGCGGTCGGCGGCCTCAAGCACGCGCTCCTTGCGCTGGCGGTCGATGCCGTCGCGGTCGGTGCCGGTCGTCAGCAGCTCAACGGCGTCGTCGACGTCGAGGCGGTCGCCGGCCCGCGCCTTCGCCAGCGCGTTCTCGAACGACTGGCCGGTGGCCGGGCGGCGGTCGAACCCGAAGTCGCCGCGCGGCACGTTCGCCGACGCCTCGAACGCGTCCATGCACGAGCCTGCCGCCGGAGGGTAAAAACCCCACCGGGAGCGGCGACGCGTGCGGGCTGTGCCGCCCCGACCGTGCGAGAACACGACACCTGGCACCGTCTCTAAACACTTATGCCGTCGCCTCGGCTTGTCGTCACCATGAGCGATATCGTCGTGACGCTGCCGGACGGCTCCGAGCTCTCCGTGGCGCCGGGGTCGACGGTCGAGGACGTCGCCTACGAGATCGGACCGGGCCTCGGCGAGGACACCGTCGGCGGGGTCGTCGACGGCGACCTCGCCGGCCGCGAGGAGCCGCTGGAGGCCGACTGCGAGCTCGTCATCATCACCGAGGACTCCGAGGAGTACCTCCGGGCGCTGCGGCACTCCGCCGCCCACGTCTTCGCACAGGCGCTGCAGCGGCTCTACCCCGAGGCGAAACTCGCCATCGGCCCGCCGACCGACGACGGCTTCTACTACGACGTTGCGGGCGTCGATCTCGACGCCGACGACCTTGAGGACATCGAGGCGGAGATGTACGACATCATCGAGGCCGACTACGACATCGAGCGGGTCGAACGCTCCCACGAGGAGGCCCTCGAGCGGTACGCGGACAACCCATACAAGCGGGACATTCTGGAGGAGGAGGCTGCGGGCGCGGAGACGGTCTCCTTCTACGTCCAGGGCGACTGGGAGGACCTCTGTCGCGGCCCACACGTCGAGTCGACCGGCGAGATCGGCGCCGTCGAGCTACTGAACATCGCGGCGGCCTACTGGCGCGGCGACGAGGACAACGACACCCTCACGCGGGTCTACGGGACGGCCTTCGAGACCGAGGACGACCTCGAGGCGTACCTCGAGCGCCGCGAGGAGGCCAAGAAGCGCGACCACCGCCGCATCGGTCAGGAGATGGACCTCTTTTCGATTCCGGACGTCACTGGCCCGGGGCTGCCGCTGTTCCATCCCAACGGGAAGACGGTCCTGCGGGAGCTGCGGGCCTTCGTCGACGACCTCAACGGGGGAGAGGGGTACGACTTCGTCGAGACGCCGCATCTGTTCCGCACCGAACTGTGGAAGCAGTCCGGCCACTACGACAACTACGTCGACGACATGTTCCTGCTGGACGTCAACGACGAGGAGTACGGCCTGAAGCCGATGAACTGCCCGGGCCACGCCACCATCTTCAACGAGGGCAACTGGTCGTACCGGGACCTGCCGGTCCGGTACGCCGAGAACGGGAAGGTCTACCGGAAGGAACAGCGCGGCGAGCTGTCGGGGCTGTCGCGGGTGTGGGCCTTCACCATCGACGACGGCCACCTCTTCGTCGAGCCGGACGACATCGAACGCGAGGTCGACGTCATCATGGAGCAGATCGACGAGGTGCTGGAGACGTTCGACCTCGACTACGAGGTGGCGCTGGCCACCCGCCCGGAGAAGTCCGTCGGCAGCGACGAGATCTGGGAGCAGGCCGAGTCCCAGCTGCGGGACGTCCTCGACTCGGGCGGCCTCGACTGGGACCTCGAGCCCGGCGACGGCGCCTTCTACGGCCCGAAGATCGACTTCGCCTTCGAGGACGCCCTGGGCCGCAACTGGGACGGCCCGACGGTCCAGCTGGACTTCAACATGCCCGAGCGGTTCGACCTCACCTACACCGGCCAGGACAACGACGAACACCGCCCGGTGATGATCCACCGCGCGCTGTACGGCAGCTACGAGCGGTTCTTCATGGTGCTCGTCGAGCACTTCGACGGCAACTTCCCGACGTGGCTGGCGCCCGAACAGGTGCGGATCCTGCCCATCTCCGACGACAACGTCGGCTACGCCAAACAGGTGAAGAACCGGTATCTCGGCGACTTCCGCGTCGAAATCGAGGACCGCTCCTGGAAAATCGGCAAGAAGATCCGGACCGCCCACGACGACCGCGTGCCGTACATGCTCGTGGTCGGCGACGACGAGGAGGCCGCGGGCACCGTCTCGGTGCGGGACCGCTTCGAGGCCGAGCGCAACGACGTCGACGTCGAGCGGTTCCGCGAGCACCTCCGCGCGGAGGTCGAGGAGAAACGCGTCGAACCGGACTTCGTCGGGTAGCTACTCCTCGTCGGCGCCCCCGGCGTCGGCGCTCTCGGCTCCGGTGCCTTCCTCCTGCTTCAGGTCCTCGAGTTCGGCCTCGATCTCGGGGTCGGCGTCCGTCTCGACGTCGACGTCCGGGTCGCCGCCCTCGGCGCCGTCGCCGGCCTCGGCCTTCAGCGTCTCCAGTTCGGCCTCGACCTCGCCCTCGCGGCGGACCTCCTCGAGCTCCCGGTCGATCTGGTCGCCGTCGGACAGCGCCCCCTCGAGGGCGCCGCTTTCCTCGAGTTCGTCCATCGCGGCCGCACGGGCCTCCATCTCCTCGGTGTTCTCCTTGGCCCGCTCGATGGACCGGGAGACGTTCTCCATCTCGTCGCCGGCGCCGGTCATCGCCTCGCTGACCCGGGCGCTGGCCTCGGCGGCCTCGTGGCGGGCCTTGATCGTCTCCTTCTCGGTGCGGAACTGCTCGATGCGGCTCTGGAGTTCGTTCTTCTTCTCGACGAGGTCGTCCTGGGTGTTCTGGAGGTCGGCGATCTGTGCCTCCAGGTCCTCGATCTGCGACATCTTCTGTTTCTTCTTCTCGAGGGCCTTCCTGGCGAGGTCCTCCCGGCCCTGTTCGACGGCCTGTCTAGCCTGTTCGTTGTGCTTTTCGACGTTCTCCTCGAGGCGGCGCTTCTGTATCTCCAGCCGTTTCTTCTGGGTCGTCAGGTCGGCGATGCCCTTCTTGACGTCCTGCAGTTCGTCGCGCAGCTTCTCGTAGGAGTAATCCAGCGTCTCGGAGGGGTCTTCCGCGCGGTTCAGCACCGCGTTGACCTTCGACCGGATGACGTACGATGCCCGCGAGAGGATGCCCATACGCGCTCTATGTGGCCCCAGATGTTAAAAAACCGTGCCGCGGGTCAGGCTGAAGAGTCGCGGGCCCGAACGGCCGGCGTGAGCGAGGAGATTCTCGTCCCGTCGGGCCGCGACGTCCGGGGGACGCTCGACGCCCCCGACGCCGACCGGTGCGTCGTCGCCTGCCCGCCGCACCCGGAGATGGGCGGCAGCCGCACCGACTCGGCCCTGCGGGCGGTGAGCGAGGCGGTCGACTGCGCCTGTCTCCGCTTCGACTACGGCGCCTGGGACGACGGCGACGGCGAGCTGTCGGACGTCCGGGACGCCCTCGCGTGGGCACGGGACCGGTACGCGTCGGCGTCGCTGTTCGGCTACAGCTTCGGCGGCTGTCTGGCGCTCGCGGCGGCCGCCGCCGAGAGCCAGGCGGGGCAGCTGCCGGCAGCCGTCGGCGCCCTGGCGCCGGCAGCGCAGCTCGACGGCGGCGTCGACGCGGTCCGTGCCGTCGACGACGTCGACTGCCCGGTCGGAGTCGTCTACGGCGAGCGAGACACGACCGTCGACGCCGAGGCCGTCGCCGAGCGGGTCCGGGCCCACGACGGGCTCGTCGAACGGATGGGCGCCGACCACTTCTTCGTCGGCCAGCGCGAGACGGTCGCCGCCCGGCTGGCACCGCTGCTCTGCTGACGGCGGGTCGAGTCTGCTCGCCGGGTCGGATCGGTTCACCGACCGCCCGCGACGACCGCCGACCGCCGGCCGCCGACCGTCCGTCGCCGAACCCGGGGCGCCGACCGTCCACGGCGGCCGCAAACGGGGCTCCCGGAGCGACGGTCCGAGCGGCCGGTCCGTAACGATTTAGTCGGACGCTCGCGCACCGTGGGTATGCCGACGGAGCTTACTGAGTACGACCCCTCGCTGGGGAACAAGTTCATCTTCGTCACCGGCGGGGTGATGTCCGGGCTGGGCAAGGGCATCACCGCCGCCAGCACCGGCCGGCTGCTCGCCAACGCCGGCTTCGACGTGACGGCGGTGAAGATCGACCCCTACCTCAACGTCGACGCGGGGACGATGAACCCCTACCAGCACGGCGAGGTGTACGTCCTGAACGACGGCGGCGAGGTCGACCTCGATCTGGGCAACTACGAGCGGTTCCTCGACATCGACATGACGTTCGACCACAACGTCACGACGGGGAAGGCCTACCGCCACGTCATCGAGAAGGAACGCGCCGGCGACTACCTGGGCAACACCGTCCAGATCATCCCGCACATCACCGACGACATCAAGCGGCGCATCCGGGAGGCCGCCGCGGGCCACGACGTCTGTCTGGTCGAGGTCGGCGGCACCGTCGGCGACATCGAGGGGATGCCGTACCTGGAGGCGCTGCGGCAGTTCGCCCACGAGGAGGACGACGAGGACATCCTCTTCACCCACGTCACGCTGGTGCCGTACTCCCAGGCCGGCGAGCAGAAGACCAAGCCGACCCAGCACTCGGTGAAGGAACTCCGCTCCATCGGCCTCCAGCCCGACATCGTCGTCGGGCGCTGCGAGGACCGCCTCGACGCCAAGACGAAGGAGAAGATCGCGCTGTTCTGCGACGTCCCCGTCGAGGCCGTCTTCTCGAACCCCGACGTCGAGGACATCTACCACGTCCCGCTGATGGTCGAGGAGGAGGGCCTCGACGAGTACGTCATGGAGCAGCTCGGACTCGAGGAGCCGGCCGTTCCCCCGGCCGACCGGGCCAACGAGTGGCGCGAGGTCGTCACCGGCGAGACGACCGACACCGTCGAGATCGCCCTCGCCGGCAAGTACGACCTCGAGGACGCCTACATCTCCATCCACGAGGCGCTGAAGCACGCGGGCTTCGAGACGGACACCGAGGTCGAGGTGCTGTGGGTCGACACCGACGAGATGGACGACGCCCACGCCGACCGCCTCGAGCGGGCCGACGGCGTCATCGTCCCCGGCGGCTTCGGCGCCCGCGGGCTCGACGGCAAGATCGACGTCGTCGAGTACGCGCGGCGGAACGACGTCCCCTTCCTGGGGCTGTGTCTCGGCTTCCAGATGGCCGTCGTCGAGTACGCGCGCAACGTCTGCGGGCTGGAGGGCGCCCACTCGGCGGAGGTCGACGAGGGAACGCCCTACCCCGTCATCGACATCCTGCCCGAGCAGTACGAGATCGAGGACATGGGCGGGACGATGCGGCTCGGCGCCCACGAGACCGACATCGAGGCGGGGACGCTCGCCCACGAACTGTACGGCGCGGCGTCCTGCACCGAGCGACACCGCCACCGCTACGAGGTCAACCCCGAGTACATCGACCGCCTGGAGGAGGCGGGTCTGGTGTTCTCCGGCCGGGCGGACAACCGGATGGAGATCCTCGAGCTGCCGGACCACCCGTTCTTCCTGGGGACGCAGTTCCACCCCGAGTTCCGCTCGCGGCCGGGGCGGGCGTCGCCGCCGTTCGTCGGGCTCGTGGAGACGGTACTGGCCGACGTCGAGACCGACGCCGGCGAGGTGACGGCCTGATGGTCGACCCCGAGCCGTTCATCGAGGAGAAGATCGAGGAGATCGACGCGGCGGTCGGCGACGGCCACGCCGTCATCGCGCTGTCCGGCGGCGTCGACTCCTCGACGGCCGCCGCCCTGGCCTACGAGGCGCTGGGCGACCGGCTGACGCCCGTCTACGTCGACACCGGCCTGATGCGGAAGGGCGAGACCGAGGGCGTCCGCGAGACGTTCGACTACATGGAGAGTCTCCGCATCGTGGACGCCCGCGAGCGCTTTCTCGACGCCCTGACGGGCGTCACCGACCCCGAGGAGAAGCGCCACGTCATCGGCGAGCAGTTCATCCGGGAGTTCGAGACCGTCGCCCGCGAGGTCGACGCCGATTACCTGGTCCAGGGCACCATCTACCCCGACCGCATCGAGTCGGAGGGCACCATCAAGTCCCACCACAACGTCGGCGGCCTGCCGGAGCGAATCGACTTCGAGGACATCGTCGAGCCGATGCGGGACCTCTACAAGGACGAGGTCCGGGAGGTCGCCCGCGAGCTCGACCTCGAGGAGGTCGTCTCCGAGCGGATGCCGTTCCCCGGCCCCGGACTGGCGGTGCGCGTCCTGGGAGAGGTCACCGACGAGAAGCTCGCGGTGGCCCGGGAGGCCAACCACGTCGTCGAGGAGGAACTCGCCGACTACGAGCCCTGGCAGGCGCTTGCGGCGGTGCTCGGGAAGGCCACCGGCGTCAAGGGCGACAACCGCGTCCACGGGTGGGTGGTGTCGGTCCGCTCCGTCGAGTCCCGCGACGGCATGACCGCCCGCGCCCAGGAGGTCGACTGGGAGACGCTGCAGCGCATCCAGTCCCGCATCACCGGCGCCCACGACAACGTCTCTCGCGTCGTCTACGACGTGACGCACAAGCCGCCGGCGACCATCGAGTATGAGTGAGGTCGTCGTCGCGGGCGAGGACCCCGACGGGTTGGGCGAGGCGCTCGCCGAGGGCGGCGCCGACGTGAGCCACGCCGCCGGCACCGCCAACCGACCCGCCCTCGAGGACGCCGGCATCGTCGAGGCGGACGTCCTCGTCGTCACCGACGCGGGGCTGGCGACGTCGGTCCCCGTTGCCGTCGACCTCAACCCCGACCTGCGGGTGGTCGTCTACGCCCGCGGGTCGGTGCCGGAGTTCGTCAAGGGCCAGGCCGGCCACATCGTCGACCCCGAACTGCTGGGGCCGACGGCCGTCGCCGAGGAGATCGCCTGAGCTGGGTCCTCGTACGGACCGTCGTGACGAGGACCCGACCGAGACGCTTGCCTCGGACTCGACGTTGCCATCTCGAACGCCCTCCGGCTCCGGTCGCGCGGCGCACGGCTCCCTGCGGTCGCCGTTCGCCCTTCGAGGCCCCTCACGGCTTGCGTCGCCGTGCTTCCTGGGGCGGGCGGTCGGCCTCGCAGACCGTCTCGTGCCGTGGCGGCGACGCCGCCACGCGGGCATCACCCGGTCGGTCCGCCGGGGCACTGACCGGTCAACCGGCGGTCCCTGGCGGACTGAACGGGCGAGCGGCACTCGGCAGGGCCCCGGTGGCGGTGAGCCGAACGGAGTGAGGCGAACGCCGGACGACGACCGCAGGGAGTCGTCCGGACCAAGTCGCGAGGGACCGGCGGTCCCTCAACCCGCTCGCGCGGTGCCGCCGCGCGAGGACACCGCAGCCGAGCGAGGGGCGTCGTTCGGACGACCGGCGGTCGTCCGTGATCACGAACCGCTTCGATTTTCGGACGACAGCGAGCCGTCACGAGGCGCCGAGTGGAGCGGGGCCTCGGAGTGGCGACCGCCGCCGGCCGAGGGCGTTCGAGGGCTCTGCGTCGAGGCAAGCGCAAGCTAACCGAGCCACTCCACACCCTCTATCGGCCGGATGTGTCATGATGGCGGCCGAGCAAGTAAGCAGCACTACCGACGATTACTCGAGGTCCGATCGCCGGGAGAAAAGAGGAAGCTACTTTACCTCGACAGAACAGGTCAGTCCGTGAGCTTGCACGTTGCCGTCACACACTACCCGGAGGGTGCCGGTCACGCCACGCGGATGATGGCGGTCGCACGCGGCCTCCAGCGGCGCGGCGTCGAGGTGGCGCTGGCGGGCGGCGGGCCGGGACGGTGGCTGTACGAGCCGAACGGCTTCGATGCCTACGAGCCGCCGGGGGTGGACTACATCGGCGACTACCAGGGCGCCGACAACCCGCTGGCCGGGCTGGCGCGGGTGCTGACGGGGAGTCTCCCGGACAGCACCGCCCGGATTCGCGGACTCGTCGAGTGGCTCCGCGAACGCGACCCCGATGCGGTCGTCACCGACGACATGTTCACCGTCGGGGCGGCCGTCGTCGCCGACGTACCGCTGTACGTGCTGTCGCACAACGCCGCCGCGCTGTACCGCGACCCGCTCATCCGGGCGTCGACGGTCGGCATCAACGCCCTCCAGCGGCTGGCGGCCGAGCGCTTCCTCTACCCGGCGGTGTGGCCGCCCGGCGACGGCGACCCGCCGGGCGCCTCCCGCGTGCCGCCGGTGGCGCTGCCGGCGCCGCCGGACGCCCGCGAGGCCGGCCCCGCCGACCCGGGGGTCGTCCTCGTCCCGTCGACGTACTCGACGGCGTTCGACGCCGTGGCCGACCGGCTCCGGGCGGCCGGC
>JAHENN010000231.1 GCA_018609665.1 Haloarculaceae archaeon
CGAGGGCGGCGCCCGCGCGGGCTACATCAACCCCGACGAGACGACCTACGACTACCTGCGCGGCCGCGAGTACGTCCCCGAGGGCGAGGTATTCGAGGAACGGAAGGCATACTGGGAGTCGATACGGAGCGACGACGACGCCGAGTACGACGACGTCGTGGCCGTCGACGCCGACGGGCTGGACCCGATGGTGACGTGGGGCGTCAACCCCGGACAGGTCGTCGAGCTCTCCGAGCCGGTCCCGGCCCCGGACGCCTTCGAGGACCGCACCGACCGCGAGGCCGCCCAGCGGGCCTATGACCACATGGGCGTCGAGCCGGGCGAGTCGATGCTCGGCTACGACGTCGACGTCGCCTTCCTGGGGACGTGCACGAACGGCCGCGTCTCGGACTTCGCCGAGGCCGCCCGCGTTCTCGAGGGACGGCGCGTCGCCGACGACGTCCGGGCGCTCGCCGTTCCGGGCTCGGAGTCCGTCCGGGCGGAGTGCGAGCGCCGCGGCCTCGACGAGACGTTCATCGAGGCCGGCTTCCAGTGGCGCCGCGCCGGCTGCTCGATGTGTCTGGCGATGAACGACGACGCCCTGGAGGGCGAGGAGGTCTGTGCCTCCTCGTCGAACCGCAACTTCGTCGGCCGGCAGGGGTCGAAGGACGGCCGGACGGTCCTGATGAGTCCGGGCATGGTCGCCGCGGCGGCGGTCGCCGGCGAGGTGGCCGACGTCCGGGAGTACCTGGACGACGACCGGCCGGCCGCCGGCGGCGTCGAGGGGGTGGCCGACTGATGGGCGACGACCAGCACATCACCGCCGTCTCGGGCACCGGCGTCCCCATCCCCGGCGACGACGTCGACACCGACCAGATCCTACCGGCGAAGTTCATGAAGGAGGTGACGTTCGACAACATGGCGGACTACCTCTTCTACGACGCCCGGCGGGACGACGACGGCTCGCTCAACGACCACCCGCTCAACCGGTTCGACGGCGCCAGCGTCGCCGTCGTCAACTCGAACTTCGGCTGCGGTTCCTCCCGGGAGCACGCCCCGCAGGCGATGATGCGGTGGGGCATCGACGGAATCGTCGGGGAGTCCTACGCCGAGATATTCCGGGACAACTGCAAGTCGCTGGGCATCCCGGCGGCGACGGCCGACCGCGAGACGGTCGTCGCGCTGCAGGAGTGGATCGAGGCCAACCCCGACGGCGAGATCGACATCGACGTCGCCGGGGAGACGGTCACCTACGGCGACACGACCGTCGACGTCGAGATCGACGACGCGATGCAGGAGGCGCTCGTCGACGGCATCTGGGACACGACGCGGCTGATGTACTCCAACATGAGCAAGGTCGAGCGGACGGCCGCCGAGCTGCCGTACGTCGGGACCGATGACTGAGTCGGTGCTTGTCGTCCCGGGCGACGGCATCGGTCGGGAGGTCGTCCCCGCGGCCGTCGAGGTGCTGGAGGCCGTCGTCGACCTGGAGTTCCACGAGGCCGACGCCGGCGACCGCGTGAAGCGCGAGACCGGCGAGGCGCTGCCGGCGGAGACCTACCGCCGGGCGAGCGAGGCCGACGCGACGCTGTTCGGCGCCGCCGGCGAGACGGCCGCCGACGTCGTCCTCCCGCTGCGGGAGGCGGTCGGCTCCTTCGCCAACGTCCGGCCGGCACGGGCGTACCCGGGCGTCGACGCGCTCCGGCCGGAGACGGACCTCGTCTTCGTCCGGGAGAACACCGAGGGCGTCTACGCCGGCATCGAGTCGGAGGTCGCCGACGGCGTGACCACGCTGACGCGCGTCGTCACCGACGAGGCCTCCCGGCGCATCGCCGAGTTCGGCTTCGACTACGCCGCCGACAACGGCTACGACGACGTCACGGTCGCCCACAAGGCCAACGTGATGCGGACGACCGACGGCCGGTTCCTCGACGGCGTCGCCGCCGTCGCCGAGGAGCGGGGCGCCGACTACGAGCCGGCGCTGATGGACTCGCTGGCGACGGACCTCGTCATGCGGCCCGGGGAGCACGGCGTCGTCATCTGCCCGAACCTGGCGGGGGACGTGCTGTCGGACCTGGCGGCGGGGCTCGTCGGCGGGCTGGGGCTGCTGCCGAGCGCGAACGTCGGCGCCGAGGGGGGGCTGTTCGAGCCGGTCCACGGCTCGGCGCCGGACATCGCCGGCGAGGGCGTCGCCAACCCGGCGGCGACGGTGCTGTCGGCGGCGATGCTGCTGGAGCATCTCGGCGAGGCGTCGGCGGCCGCCCGCGTCCGGACGGCCGTCGAGGGCGTCCTCGCCGACGGGCCGCGAACGCCCGACCTGGGCGGCGACGCCTCGACGGCGGCCGTGACGGAGGCGATTCTCGCGCGGCTGTAGCTACGGCTCGCGGGCCTCGACCGCGGCGGCCCGCACCTCCGCCCAGCGGCCCTCCTCCTCGAGGTGGACCTGCAGCTCCTCGGCATAGGCGGCGACCATCGACTCGGCAGTCTCGAGCCGCTCCTCGTCGATGCCGTCGTCGTCGTCGGCGCCGCCGAGCCCGAGCGAGTCGAGCACCGAGCCGATGAGGCCGCCACCGCCGCCGCTCTGCTCCTGCGGCCGGCCCATCGGCCCCATCTCGGCGACCCGCTCCAGCTCCGGCATCACCGTCGGCAGCTCCGAGGTGTCGGCGACCAGCCGTGCCGCCTCCTCGTCGGCCGGGTCGGTTATCTCGAAGCTCGTCGCCGTCATGATGAGCCCCCACTCCTGTCGGGAGAAGGGCGACCCGTCGACCTCGGCCGTGAACTCCTCGTCGACGGCCATCCTGTCGCCGACGATCATGTCCTGCCAGTCGCTCATGGGCGTCGGTAGGGGCTCGCGGTTATAAAAGTTCGAGCCGGGGTCAGAAGGCGTCGGTCGTCACGTCGACGTCGGCGGCCAGCGACTCCTTCAGCGAGTCGTGGACGTGACAGATCTCCTCGCCGAGCGCGAGCACGTCGTCGACCTGCTCCTCGTCGAGGTCCGCCTCGACGTGCATGTGGAAGCTGACCGCGGTGAGGTCGTCGTCGTCGTCGAGTTCGGCCTCGGCCTCGGTCTCGACCTTGCCGAGCTCCAGCTCCAGCTCCCGCTGGGCGCCGGCCCGGCAGGCGAAGCTGAAGCAGGAGGCGTAGTCGGCGACGAGTACCTCGTTCGGCGACGGCCCCTCGGCGCCGGTGGCGTCGATGCTCAGCTCGAAGTCGCCCGCGCGGCTCAGGGCGTGGAACTTCTCCTCGTTGACCGTGGTGGTTTCTATGTCAGCCATTGCGCGTCGTGCTTCGCGCGGCTCGAATAAAAATGGGCCGACGTTCTACAGCTCGAACGTCTCGTCGCCGTCGAGCACCACCGGCTCGACGCCGTCTGTGGCCGCCTCGACCTCCCGCTCGAAGTCGGCGGTGTCGATCTCGACCGGCGGGAAGGTGTCGTAGTGCATCGGCGCCGCGTAGTCGGGGGCGACCCAGTCGGCGGCGACCGCGGCCTGTTCCGGCCCCATGGTGAAGTGGTCGCCGGCCGGCAGCGCCGCGAAGTCCGGCTCCAGGTACGGGCCGACGACCTCCCGCATCGCCGGCATCAGGCTGGTGTCGCCGGCGTGGTAGAAGGCGGTGGCGTCGGGGTCGGTCGTGCGGGTCGGCTCGGCGTCGCCGACGACGAAGCCCGCGGGGACGCCCAGGGAGTGCTCGTAGCTCGTCTCGGCGCCGTTGGTGTGGGCCGCCTGCGTCATCGTCACCCAGGCGTCGCCGCACTCGACGGTCCCGCCGAGGTTCATCCCCATGTCGGCGACGGCGTCGTCGAAGCCGAACTGGTCCTTGGCGTAGCTGGTCAGCTCCGGAACCGCCACGAGCGTCGCGTCGGCGAAGGCCGCCGCGTCGCCGACGTGGTCGGCGTGGCCGTGGGTCAGCAGGACGTAGTCCGGGTCCAGCTCCTCGGGCTCGGCGTCCGTCTTCGGGTTCTGGAAGAACGGGTCGATCAGCAGCTCCGTGTCCGCGACCGAGACGTGCCACGTCGAGTGGCCGTGCCAGGTGAGTTCCATACGTGTACGGGTAGCCGCGTCGGCGTATTAAGCGTGGGTGCCGGCCGGAGCCGCCCGCTGGCCGCCTGCGCTCCGTCACCTGGCCACAACTCGCCGACTGCCAGTCTGCCCGCTGCCCGCGGTCTGCCGGCCGTGGTCGGTCGACCACCCGCGGCTCGCCGGCTGCCGGTCCGCCCGCCACCTGGGCTCCGTCGACCGCCCGCGACTCGCCGGCTGCCGGCCAGAGTCGACCGCAGTCTGCCGCCCGCGGCCCGCCGACCGCGCGAGTTATGTGGCCGCCGTCGCCTACCGCTCGACATGGACGTTCGCCGGGTCGACGACGAGGCGGGGATCGACGACGCCCTCGCCGTCCGGCGGGCGGTGTTCGTCGAGGAGCAGGGCGTCCCCGAGGAGCTGGAGCTGGACGGCAACGACGGAACGGCGACGCACTTCGTCGCCTACGACGACGGCCGGCCGGTGGGGGCCGCACGGCTCCGGGCGTACGACGAGACGACGGCGAAGGCCGAGCGCGTGGCGGTGGCCGCCGCCGAGCGGGGCCGGGGAATCGGCCGGCGGCTGATGTCGGCCCTCGAGGCCCACGCCGCCGACGCCGGCTACGAGACGGTCGTCCTCCACGCCCAGGTGCCGGTCGTCGGGTTCTACGAGCGGCTCGGCTACACGGCGACGAGCGACGTCTTCGAGGACGCCGGCATCCCCCACCGCGAGATGCGGAAACCGCTGCCGGAACGGGACGAACGCTTTTGACCGCCCCGGACCCACGGGTGGTATGCGATTCGTGCGCTTCCGCGACCCGAACGGCGACGTCCGCGGCGGGGAGTGGACCGGCGAGGGCGACGCCGAGATTCAGGCGTTCCCGGTCGACGGCCGCCGGTACACCGTCACGTCGGAGCGGTACGCCGCCGCCGACGTCGAGCTGCTGCCGCCGACGGTCCCCTCGAAGATCGTCTGCGTGGGACTGAACTACGCCGACCACGCCGCCGAGCAGGACGAGAAAAGCCCGGACCGGCCGCTACTGTTCCTCAAGCCGCCGAACGCGCTCGCGAGCCACGGCGCGACCGTCGAGCTGCCGGGCGGGAAGGAGCGGCTCGACTACGAGGCCGAGCTGGGGGTCGTCGTCGGCGAGCGGTGCCGGGACGTCGACGCCGACGAGGCGGCGTCGGTCGTCGCGGGCTACACCTGCGTCGACGACCTCTCGAACCGCGACGACCAGCGCGTCGAGACCAACTGGGTCCGCGGGAAGGCCTTCGACGGCGCCGCGCCGGTCGGGCCGGTCGTCGCCTCCCCCGACGAGGTGCCGGCCGACGCCGCCGTCCGCTGTCGCGTCGACGGCGAGCTGCGACAGGACTCCTCGCGGGCGGAGTTCATCTTCTCCGTGCCGGAGCTGCTCGCGGAGATCACCTCGTACATGACGCTCGAGCCGGGCGACGTCGTCTCGACGGGGACGCCGGCCGGCGTCGGCCCGCTGTCGGACGGCGACACCGTCGAGGTGACCGTCGAGGGGGTCGGGACGCTCCGGCACGACGTGACGATTCCCTGATGTTCTATTGGTTCCGGCCGCCGGTTCACCTCTGCGAGTCGGCCTCGGCCGAGCGGGCGCTCTGCGGGGAGCCGGTCACCGGGCTGTCGCCGACGGTCCGGCCGCTGCCGGACGACGCCGACCCGGCGGCGTACTTCGCGGACCGGGAGGCCGACGTCTGCGGGAACTGCGAGCGGATGCTCGAGGCCCGGCGGCGGTAGCCGCCGTCTCAGAGGAACGCCGGCGGCATCCCGAGCAGCCCGGAGACGACCAGCAG
>JAHENN010000232.1 GCA_018609665.1 Haloarculaceae archaeon
CGGCCCGGGTCGACCCGCCGGCCCGCCGCGAGGCCGACGAGGACCGAACGGGAGGCGAGCGCCGCGAGCGCCGCGACCGCCGTGGACGGCGCGAGCTCGACGACGCCGAGGCGGCGCTCGAACGGGAGATATCGAACCTGACGCGGCGGGCCGAGGAGACCCGCGACGTCGGCCGCAAGCGGGACCTCCTGGCCGCCGCCCGCGAGGCCGCCGAGACCCTCGAGTCCGTCCGCCGGCTCTGAGTCACGGTACCGACTGGCACGGATTTTTCCGCCGATACAGCTCATAAATCTTTTTCCCCTGCCGGCGGACTGCCCACATCCTCGGCGCCGGTTTATTCCCGCCGTCGGTAGCCACGGGCGCATGTCAACGACAACGGAGAACGCACGACCGACCGGTCTCGCGGGCGGCAGCTGGCAGGCCGGCACCGTCGGCGGTATCGTCGGCGCGGCCGTCATGGCGGTGCTCGTGCTCGCGATGAACACCCCGACGCTCGCCGTCGCCATCCCGTCGCTGTACGGGCTGGCGCCGCCGGCGAGCGCGGGGGCAGGACTGTTCGTCCACATCTCCCACGGGGCGGTCCTGGGCGTCGTCTTCGCCGCCCTCGCCGGTGCGGCCGGCCTCGACTCGACGGGGAAGCTGGTCGGCGCCGGCGTCGGCTGGGGCGTCGTCACGTGGGCCGTGCTCGCGGCGCTGGTGATGCCGGTCTGGCTCGGCGCCGTCGGCTCGCCCGCCAGTCCGCCGCTGCCGAACTTCGCGCCGCCGTCGCTGCTGTGGCACGTCGTCTACGGGCTCGTCCTCGGCGGCGTCTACGCGGGCGTCGCGGGCCGCTGACGGCCGGTCACTCCTCGTGGTAGAGCTGCCACTGCGCCTCGTCGGCCCCGTCGACGATCCCCTCGACCTTCTCGCGGCGGAGCTCCTCGAGCTGGCCGGCCGCGCCGGCGATCCACAGGAGGAACTGGCGCTCGAAGCCGCGCCGGACCGTCTCGGCCGACTTCGGCGAGTAGACGTAGACGTGGCCGCCCTCCTTCAGCAGCTGCCGGCGCTTCTCGAGGACGCCGAGCTCGACGAGGTGGTTGAGGTGGCGGGCGGCGACGCTGCGGTCGTAGTCGGTCCGGTCGGCCAGCTCCTGGACCGTCTGCTCGCCGCCCTCCATGACGCAGAGACAGATGTCCAGCGCCGCGTCCGACATGTCGAAGACGGTCCGGAGCAGCTCGTCGAGCGTCGGCGGCTCGACGACGGGGTCGGTCTCGACGGTCGACATCGGGTCGCCGCAGCAGGTTGGTCCGCCGTCCCCGACGGCGACGTTGCCGCAGCTCCCGCACTCGAACACGTCGACCGCACCCTCCGAGAGGTCCATGCGGCCGGGTTGGGTGCGGTAGATTACAAACGTACCGCCCCCGGCGGGCGAACCGAAAGCCGCGCCGTCGGGGGGTCAGCAGACCGGCTTCGGGTCGATGCCCAGCGCCTCGAGGCTGTCGGCGTACTCCCCGTAGGCGGCGTCGATGGCCCGCGAGGCGGCCGCCTCGGCTCGCGCGCGGTCGTCGGGACCGTCGCGGACGGCGGCGACGACCGCGGTGCCCGTCTCGGCCTGCTCGTCGGTCTCCGACCGCAACTCGCGGAACGTCTCGGCGGCCGCCCGGTCGCCCTCGTTGACGAAGAAGTTGATGACCTGCAGCAGCGACCGGGCGGCCACGAGCGGCCGGCCGACCAGTCCGGCGGCGGCCCGCTCGACGGTCCCCTCGAGGCCCCGGAGGTACTCGTGGAGGGCGTCCGGCGGGGGGTCGGCGGCCGCGACGTCCCCCAGCGCGACGACCCGCTCGTGGTGGTCCCGCTCGCGGGCGGCGGCCTCGCGGAACGCCTCGCGGGCCCGGTCGTCGGCCTCGTCGTCGGCCCACGCCTCGAGGGTGACGGCCGCGCGGACCTCCGCCGCGGCGGCGGCCTCAAGGACGCGCTCCCGCTCGAGGGCGGCGTCGGTGGCCGCGACCAGGGCCTTGTCCGAACCGAGCCGCTCCAGCGCCGTCGCGTTCGATTCCCGGACCGTCTCGAGGAAGTCGGCGCCGTCCATGCCGCTCCGTGCGAGCGCCCCTCACACAACTCTGTCGCCGACGGCCGGGACGCCGCTTAATACCGGGAGGCACGAAGCCTCCCGCATGGCGACCGACGGACGGGCCGACGAGGTGACGCCCGCGGCGCTGGCCGAGCGCGTCGAGGCGGGCGAACCGGTCGAGCTCCTCGACGTCCGGAACCGCGAGGAACTCGACGCTTGGCGCATCGAGGGTCCCGCCGTCGGCGTGACGCACGTCCCCTACATGCAGTTCGTGAGCGCGCGGGCGACCGGCGACCCGGCCTCGCTCGTCGAGGACGGCCCGTACGTCGCCGTCTGTCCCGAGGGCGAGGCCAGCGCCGAGGTAGCCGGGATGCTCCGGGAGGCGGGCGTCGAGGCTGTCAACCTCGCCGGCGGGATGGAGGGGTGGGCGCGGGTGTACCGGCGCGACCGGGTCGCCGACGACGCCACCGCCGCGACCGTCCACCGGTACCGCCGGCCGGCGACCGGCTGTCTGGCCTACGCCGTCGTGTCGGGCGGGGAGGCGGTCGTCGTCGACCCGCTTTCGGCCTTCGTCGACCGGTACCTGGCGGACCTCGACGACCGCGGTGCGTCGCTCGAGTACGTCGTCGACACGCACGTCCACGCCGACCACCTCAGCGGACTGCGAGACCTGGCGGCCGAGACGGACGCGACGCCGCTCGTCTCGGAGGGCGCCGCCGAGCGCGGCCTCGACGGCGTCGAGACGGTGGCAGGCGGCGACACCGTCGCCGTCGGCGACCGCGAACTCGAGGTGCTGTCGACGCCCGGCCACACCACCGGCGCGGTGTCGCTCCGCGTCGACGACGTGCTGCTGTCGGGGGACTCGCTGTTCCTCGACGGCGCCCCCCGGCCCGACCTCCAGAGGGGCGACGACGCCGCGGCGGAACTGGCGGCGACGCTCCACGAGACGCTCGCCGAGCGGCTGGCACCGCTGCCGGACCGGACGGTCGTCGCGCCGGGCCACGTCCCGCCCCGGCGGGCGAGCGAGCGCGGCCCCCACACCGCCCGACTGGGCGACCTCCGCGAGCGACTGCCCGGCTTCACCGAGGACCGCGAGGCGTTCGTCGAGCGCGTTCTGGAGTCGATGGGCGACCCGCCCGCCAACTTCGAGACCATCCTCGCGGTCAACCTCGGCCGCGAGTCCGTCGACGACGAGGACGCATTCGAACTGGAACTCGGGCCGAACAACTGCGCGGTCACCGGCTGACGGGCCGCGAGCCACCGCCGCCGGCGGTCACCGCGCAGCCGACGACACTCGACGGGGACGACGAACTCGCCTCCCGGGCGGCGAGAAGGCGCGACCAGCCGGGACGGCAGGCGCCGCCGGGGACCGCCGTCCGGAGGGGGTCACTCGGTGTCGGCGTACTCGCTGCCGGTCACCTCGCGGATCCGCTCGGCGGTCACCTCGCCGACGCCGTCGACCGCCCGGAGCGCCGCCTCGTCGGCGGTCATCACGGCCTCGACGCTGCCGAAGTGCTCCAGGAGCGCCCGCGCCGTGACGGGGCCGACCTCGGCGACGGAACTGACGACGTACTCCTGGCGCTCCGCGAGGGTCTTGCCGCCCTTCTCGCCGTGGACCGACACCTCGCGGTCGTCGGCCTCCTGCTCGCGGCGGGCGACGACCTCCAGCAGGTCGGCCGTCTCCTCGGGGTCCGACGTCCGGAGGACGCTGACGCCGAAGTCGACCGCCAGCGACGCCAGCGCTCCACGAACGGCGTTGGGGTGGACGTTGCGGGCCTCGTAGAGCCGCTCGCCCTCGAGTATCACGACCGGGCGGGCGTAGAAGCGGGCGGCGTCGCCCACCTGCTCGAACATCGAGCGGTCGCCGCCGACCAGCGTGTCGAGGAAGTCCTCGACGGACTTCCGCTCGACGACCACCCGGTCGGAGAGCACGTAGTCGCCGACCGCCAGCGTCTCCAGCCGCGTCTCGATGCCCTCCCGCGTCGAGAGGTCCCGGGCGATGTGGGAGTCCAGCTCCCGCTGGTCGGCGACCACCTCAACGGTCTCGCCGTCGGGGGCGGCCTCGGCGACGGTGCCGTCGGGGTCGTCGGCGTCGCTTCGGTCGGTGCCTCCGGCCTCGCCCGCGAAGTCGGTCAGCCCGGCCTGACCGTCCGCGTCGGCGGCGTCAGCGTCGGCGTCGGCGTCCCCGGTGTCGCCCGCGTCCGACCCGGACCCGGCGTCGGCGTCCCCGGTGTCGGCCGCGTCCGATTCGGACCCGGCGTCGGCATCCTCGAACTCCCCGAGGCCGGCCTGTTCGGCGATCTCGGCCTC
>JAHENN010000233.1 GCA_018609665.1 Haloarculaceae archaeon
AGGGGTCGACCTCGAGCCGCAGCCGGTCGGTGAGGCAGACGACCTGGTCGGCGTCGGCGAGGGCGTGGTCGGGGCGACGGCCGCGCCGCGAGTCGGCCGCCGGCGAGACGGCGACCACGTGCCGCGAGTCGCCGACGGTCGTCCCGTGCGGCGGCCGGCCGGTGCCGGGTATCAGCACGTCCGTGTCCCGGGAGAGGCCGGCCCGGACGACCGGCGTCTGCGGGCCGACGCCGACGACCGCGTCGGGCGCCGTCGCCGACAGCAGGCGGTCCATCGACGGGGCCGGCGTGTCGGCGACCGCGCGGCCGGTCAGCGACAGCAGCCGCACCGGCTCGACGTCGGGCGGCGGCAGAACGGAACGGGGACCTTCGGCCACACCACACACCAGTCGAGTGGAATCTATAAACACTTCGACGCCTTCGCCGGGTCCGGCGTCGCCCCCGACCGACCGCGCGGCGCCGGGACCGTGACGGCCGGACGCCACACCGGGCACGTGGCCCCTGATACCGGTCCCGAGCGGTACGGTCGGTTCGAACAGCCCACTTGTCGGGCGGGATGCTCCCGCGGACGCGGACGTTCTGCCGGTCGTGCTGGACTCCGCCCGGGGCGCCGGCTGCTCGCCGTTCCCGCCTCTGAGCGGCGGAGCGGCCGGACCTCGCCCGCGTCGGTCGGAGCGGGCGACGGACGCAGCGACGGACGTTCGGCCCCTGCCGGACTCCGCTCGTGAAGTCGCCGGCGACGTCGACGTCGGTGCCGCCGTCGCGGACCGCGCCGGTCGCGACGACGGCGTCCTCGCCGGAGCGGACCCGGATGCCGGCGTCGTGCCGTATTCGAGTCCCTTATATGACGCGCGCGCGTGGAGCCGGTTAATGCCAGAAAGCGGCACGTCCGACGAGAGGCAGGGGACGACCGACGACTACGACGGAGCGACCGACCGGACGGGCCGGGTGGGTCGGCGCGAGTTTCTCGCGGCCGGGAGCGCGGCGACGGCGCTGGCGGCCGCCGGCTGCGTCGGCGGCGGCAGCGGCGGCGACACGCTGACGGTCTCGACGTGGAGCGGCACGAACGAGAACATCTTCCGGGAGACGATCAAGCCGAGATACGAAGACCGGACGGGCAACGAACTGGAGGTCGTCGGCAACTGGAACAACATCCTCGGGCAGCTCCGCCAGTCCCCGTCGGACGACCCGCCGTTCGACCTGACGATCGGGAGCGTCCGCGACCACTACCTCGGCGAGCAGGACGACCTCTGGGAGCCGGTCCGGGAGGAGAACGTCCCGAACGTCGAGGCCGTCAAGCCGGCGCTGCTCGAGACCACGCAGAGCGGCAGCAGCGTGCCCGTCGACTACGGGGTCATGGGGTACGCCTACGACGAGGACGCCGTCGCGTCCGAGCCGGAGACGTGGACGGACCTGGTCGCCGAGGGGACCCCCGAGAAGTTCGCGCTGCCGGCGACGTACTTCCTCAACGCGATGATCATGGCTGCGATCGTCACCGACGAGGCGCCGGGCGCCGGGGAACTGTACTCCGAGGCGGACCGCGACATCGACGCGATCTTCGAGACGATGTCCGAGATGCCGGTGGCGAAGTTCTACCAGGGGGCACAGGACCTGTGGACGTCCATGCAGGAAGGCGTCGCCAACGCCGGCCAGTACTTCTACGCGTACTCGCTCGCGAAGGCCGACGAGACCTCCGAGATGAACATCGGCGTCCACGTTCCCGACCGGACGCTCGGATACGTCGACCACTACCAGGTGGCGCGCGGCACGTCCAACCGCCAGCAGGCCGAGGAGTTCATCAACTTCCTGCTGCGCGAGGAGATCCAGACGGAGTACGCCGAGGCGTTCAACCTCGGCATGGCGAACGAAAACGCCGACCACCCCGACCGGACCGCCGAGGCGGTGCCCATCGAGAACGACGAGTTCGACGAGGTCGTCCTGAAGACGTACTACCAGATCGCCGAGGCGGCGCCCAACCTCGACGAGCGGTTCAAGGAGTTCCAGACCAACCAGTCGTAGCCGACGTGTGATCGCGACCACGCCACCGCAGACCATGTCACGACGCTCACTGACGACGCGACGCGGACGCCACCCGACCGCGAGCAGGGCGTACCACGACTCCAACTCCGACCCGTACCTCCCCCCGGGCAGCCGGGACGACAGGGGGAACGGTCGTCGGTCGACCGCCGGACGACGGCGAGCCACGGCGGGCGCCCGGGACGCCGCTCGACGGGGCGGGGGACGTACATGAGCGTCGTCGAGGTGGACGAGGTCAGCGTCACGTACGGCGACGTGACGGCCGTCGAGGGGCTGTCGCTGTCGGTGCGGGACGGGGAGCTGTTCTGCCTGCTCGGGCCGTCCGGCTGCGGCAAGACGACGACCCTGCGGACCGTCGCCGGCTTCGAGTCGCCCGCCGCCGGTCGGGTCGTCCTCGACGGCCGGGACGTGACCGGGCTCGCGCCGTACGAGCGCGGCTGTGCGACCGTCTTCCAGGACTGGGCGCTGTTCCCGAACAAGACCGTCACCGAGAACGTCGCCTTCGGGCTCAAGATGGCCGGCGTCGCCGCCGAGCGGCGGCGGGAGCGGGCCCGCGAGCAGCTGGCGACCGTCGAGATGGCCGACCACGCCGACGCGCTGCCGGCGGAGCTGTCCGGCGGCCAGAAGCAGCGCGTCGCGCTGGCGCGGTCGCTGGCGGTCGACCCCGAGGTCCTGCTGCTCGACGAGCCGCTGTCGAACCTCGACAAGCGCCTCCGGGAGACGATGCAGCTCGAGATAAAGGAGATCCAGGAGCGGCTGGAGACGCCGATGCTGTACGTCACCCACGACCAGGAGGAGGCGTTCACCCTCGCCGACCGCATCGGCATCATGAACGACGGCGAGCTAGTCCAGGTCGGCGCCCCGAAGGCGGTGTACGACGACCCGGACGACCGGTTCGTCGAGGCGTTCCTCGGCAGCACGAACTTCCTGTCGGGGCGGGCGGTCGCCGACCCGGGCGCCGACGGCGGGGTCGCCGTCGAGTTCCCGGACGCGGGACTCCGCACCCCGCTGCCGGCCGGCGACGACCTCGCCGCCGGCGACGAGGTGACGGCGTCGGTCCGGCCGGAGGTCGTCGACCTCTCGCCGGCCGACGGGGCGACCGCCAGCACGGACGGCGGCACGACCCCGGAGCCGGATGCCACCGGGCGTGCCGACGGCCGCGTGACCCTCGCCGGGACCGTCTCGGAGGTCGTCTACCGCGGGTCGGACGTCCGACACCACGTGGCCGTCGGCGACGGCGTGGAGCTGTTCGTCGAGCGGGCGGTGACCGACGCGCCCGACCTGTCGGCGGGCGACGCGGCGCGGCTGTCGTGGGACGCCGCGGACGGCTACTACTTCGGGCCCGACGGCGCCCGGGTCCGGCCGTGAGCGACGCCGACGCGGTCGACGTCGAGGAGGCCCGCCCGCAGGCGGTGCTGCCGTCGCTGCCGGCGGTGTCGCGGACGCGGCTGCTGTTGGCGCCGCTGGTGCTGTTCGACCTGCTGGCGTTCGTCGTCCCGATGGGCTACCTGCTGCGGGTGAGCCTCTCGGAGCGGTCGACGGGACGGGCACTGGTCCGGGGGACGTGGTCGGTCGAGAGCTACGGGTTCCTGCTGGAGTCGTCGCTGCTGCGACGGGTGTTCGCCTTCACCATGCTGTTCGCCGTCGTCACGACGCTGCTGGCGGTCGGCCTCGGGACGCTCTACGCCTACGCCGCCTGGCGGGCGTCGGGAGCGGTCCGGACGGTCCTGCTCGCCGGCGTCGTGATGTCGATGTTCACGACGCTGGTGGTGAAGCTGTTCGCCGCGCTCG
>JAHENN010000234.1 GCA_018609665.1 Haloarculaceae archaeon
AGGCCCGCGCCGTGGCCGCAGAGCACCCGCTCCGGCTCGAGGCCGGCCAGCCCGCCCGGCGGTACCGCGCGCCGGACGAGCGACACGCCGAGCCGCTCGCCCGGCGCCAGGAAGTAGTCGGCGGTGCCGAGCGACTCGGCGACGACGAGCGTCTCGCCGTCGAACAGCGCCCACTCCTGCCAGAGCCGCGTCCGCGTCACCTCCCGGAGGTAGTAGCCGGTGTCGCCGAGCCGGCCCTCCAGCCGCCGGACCGGCGCGGCGACGTCGCCGTCGGCCAGGGCGGTCATCCCCGCCGGCAGCAGCACCGGGACGTCGTGGCGGGTCGCGACCGCCGCGGCGTCCCGGCGGTGGTAGTTGTAGAGGACCACCACGCCGGCGACCGTCCCCAGCTCGGCGAGCCGGTCGTCGAGGCCCTCGGCGTCGACCGGGTCGACGAGCCACACCCGTCCGTCCTCGACGAGGGCGTGTCCCGCCCGCTGCATGGTCTCCTCGGGGTGGGCGAGCCAGCCGACGCCGCCGTCGAACTCGTCGACGGAGGTGAACGCCCCCGGGCCCGACCGTTTGACCGGCATACCGCCTCCCTCGTCGCCGACCCGCATAAAACCGCGCCGTCTCGCGACACCGGTGTTATGATTCCGCGACACCGGCCCGTTTGAAGTGCGCCCGCCGCCCACGCACGAGCATGAGTCTGTTCGGAACGGCCGGCGTCCGCGGGGATGCCGCCGAGGAGGTGACGCCGTCGCTGGCGCTGTCGGTCGGACGGGCCGCAGCCGTCGACGGCGCGGAGTTCGTCGTCGGCCGGGACGGCCGCGAGACGGGGCCGGCGCTGGCGGCGGCCGTCGAGGCGGGACTGACCAGCGGCGGCGCCGACGTCGTCCGGGTCGGACGCGTGCCGACGCCGGCGCTGGCCTTCGCCGCCCGCGGCCGCCGCGGCGTGATGGTGACCGCCAGCCACAACCCGCCGTCGGACAACGGGCTGAAGCTGTTCGTCGACGGCACCGAGTACGACCGCGACGCCGAGCGGGCGGTCGCCGACCGCGTCGGCGGCGTCGACCCCGTCGACTGGGACCGCTGGGGGTCGACCACCCGGGCGGCGGTCCTCGAGGACTACCGCGCCGCGGTCGCCGACTACGCCCGGCGAATCGGCGACTGCGAGGGCATCACGGTCGCCGTCGACTGCGGCAACGGCGTCGGCGGGCTGGCGACGCCGCAGGTGCTCCGGGCGCTCGGCGCCGAGGTCCACGCCCTCGAGGCCAACGTCGACGGCCACTTCCCGGCCCGGCCGTCGAAGCCGACGGCGGAGAGCCTGGCGACCCTGCGGTCGTTCGTCGCCGACGGCGACGCCGACCTCGGAATCGGCCACGACGGCGACGCCGACCGGACCGTCGTCGTCGACGCCGACGGCGAGGTGGTCCACGAGGACACCGTCCTGGCGATCCTCGCGGAGTTCTACGCGCGGGCCAGCGACGCCGACGACCCCGTGGTGGTGACGACGCCGAACGCCTCCGGCCGGGTCGACGAGCGGGTCGACGCCGCCGGCGGCCGCGTCGAGCGGGTCCGCCTCGGCGCGCTCCACGAGGGGGTCGCCGACGCCCGGGCCGCCGGCGGCGACGACACCGCCGTCGTGTTCGCCGGCGAGCCGTGGAAGCACGTCCACCCCGGCCTGGGGCCGTGGATCGACGGCGTCGCCGGTGCCGCCGTCGTCGCGGCGCTGGCCGCCCGCGACGGCCTGTCGACGCTGCGGGCGCCCGTGACGGAGCGGCCGTACCGCAAGGTCAGCGTCGACTGCCCCGACGAATCGAAGGAAGCGGTGATGCGGCGGCTCGAGCGCCGGCTGCCGGAGGCGTTCTCACCGGGCGACGTCGACACCGAGTACGGCGTCCGGCTCGCGCTCGACGACGGCGCCTGGACGCTGGTACGGCCCAGCGGGACCGAGCCGTACGTCCGGGTCTACGCCGAGAGCGACGCCGTCGACGAACTCGTCGGCGACGTCGTCAGCGTCGTCGAGCGGGCCGTCGACGACGCCGGCGACGAAACGAGCCGGGAGGCGTAGGGCGACGCGGGAGTAGCTATTTGCCCGCGCCGGCCGAGACGCCGGCATGGACGACACCGAACTGCTCGAGCGGGCACGGGCGGCCGTCGAGCGCTCGTACGCTCCCTACTCGGAGTACCGGGTCGGGGCGGCCCTCGAGACGGCCGACGGGACCGTCTACACCGGCTGCAACGTCGAGAACGCCAACTACTCCAACAGCGTCCACGCCGAGGAACTGGCGCTGTCGACGGCCGTCGCCGACGGCCACCGGAGCTTCGACCGCGTCGCCGTCAGCTCCGCCGAGCGGGACGGCGTCACCCCCTGCGGGATGTGCCGGCAGTCGCTGTCGGAGTTCTGCGACGGCGACCTCCGCGTCGTCTGCGAGGGCGACGACGGGCCGACCGTCTACACGCTCGGCGAGCTCCTGCCCGCCGCCATCTCGGAGGCCGATCTCCGGTGACCGGCGACAGCGAGGACCCCGCCGACGACGTCCAGTACCACGTCGAGCTGGCGGAGGGCGACGTCGAGGGGCCGGTGCTGCTGCCCGGCGACCCCGACCGCGTCGACGTCGTCGCCGACCGCTGGGACGGCCACGAGGAGCTGGCCAGCCACCGGGAGTACCGCACGCTGGTCGGCAGCTACGACGGCGAACCGGTCACCGTGACGTCGACCGGTATCGGCTCGCCGTCGGCGGCCATCGCCGTCGAGGAACTGGCCCGCGTCGGCGCCGAGACGTTCCTCCGCGTCGGCTCCTGCGGCGCCATCCGGGAGGAGGCGTCCGTCGGCGACCTCGTCATCACCACGGCCGCGGTCCGCCAGGAGGGCACCAGCGACGAGTACGTCCGCCCGGAGTACCCCGCCGCCGCCGACGACGAGGTGGTGACGGCGCTCGTCACCGCCGCCGAGCGGCTCGACCACGACTACCACCTCGGCGTCACCTGCTCGACGGACTCCTTCTACGCCGGCCAGTCCCGCCCCGGCTTCGAGGGGTTCCGTGCGGCCGGCGCCGAAGAGCGCATCGAGGCGCTGCGGGAGGCCGGCGTCGTCAACTTCGAGATGGAAGCAAGCGCCATTCTGACGCTCGCGAGCCTCTACGGCCTCCGTGCCGGCGCGGTATGTACGGTGTACGCCAACCGCGTCACCGGCGAGTTCCGCACCGAGGGCGAGGCAAAGGCCGCCGAGACCGCGTCGCTCGCGGCCGCGATTCTCGCCCGGATGGACCGCCGGAAGGCGGAGGCCGACGTCGACCGCTGGACCGCCGACATGTCGCTCTCGGAGTGAGCGGAATCGGCCGCCGCAGGGCCCTGGTAACACGCGGACGTGTTACGGACGCTTGCTCATTATAAACCGCCTGGCGTGTAATGGTCGTAGCTCTTGTTCATTAAGTCATTAATACGCGCACGCTCGCTCCGGTGCGGACGGATAAGCAAGCGAACAGTTTGTGGCCGTCTGACCCACAATGCGTCGGAAAAGTCCACATTACGATAGTGACGTAACGAACGGCCCCGTTACCACGAAATTGGCTCGCTCGAGAAACTCGCGGTACCTAGCTGAACCGATAGAACATGAGTAAGCGAATAAATACAACTCCCGGACTGGAAGTGGAAGGAAAGAATCTGAGTCAAATAATTCGAGACGATTACGCGTTCGAAGAGAAAGTACAGGAGGTACTCGAGTTCGGCAAGCAGTATCTCGGGGCAGACAGCGGGCATTTCACGCGGATTGACGTCGAGACGGGTCACTGGAGAGCGGTCGTCAGTACTACCCCGCCCGGCCAGTATCCCGAGAATCTGGAACTCGACCTCAGGACGACGTACTGCCGCCATGCGGTCGAGACGGACTCACTGGTCTCGATCTGTGATGCACCGGAGCAGGGGCTGGACGACGATGCAGCGTTTGAAACGACTGGCCTCCGTTCCTACCAGGGCGTTCCGGTCATAATCAACGGAGACGTGTACGGGACGGTCTGTTTTGTCGCTAAAACGTCCCGGGAGCCACTCAGCGACGGCGAACGTCTGGTCGTCGAATTGATCGGCCAGTTACTCGAACGCGAACTCCAACGCGAACGACGTGAAACCCAGCTCACAAGACAGACGAACCTCACCAGCGTCCTCAATCGGGTGCTCCGACACAATCTCCGGAACAGCATGAACGTCATCCGTGGGTCGGTGAACATGATGGTCGAGCAGGCGGATGACGGCGCGTACAGTGAGGCCGTCTTCGATCAAATCGACCAGCTCATCGACCTGAGCGAGAAGGCCCGCGATTTGGATCGTATCGTCACCGCCGAGTTCGATTACAAATCTATCGACGTCACGCGGACGCTCAACGACGTCGTCAAGACGGTCAGACAGAACCATCCAGGCGTCTCGATCACCGTCGAACCCGATGTCGATATCGCCGTAGCGGCCATGCCGACGTTTCGCCGGGCGCTGCAGGAACTGGTCGAAAATGCTGCCAAGCACGCCGGTGACACCCCGACAGTCACGATCTCGGTGTCGTCCACGTCGAACGCCGTCGAAATTCGAATCAGCGATGACGGCCCGGGACTGGAGGGTCACGAAATCGATGCGTTGCAAGCGGGAAAGGAGACACAACTGGCCCACGGAAACGGGCTGGGGTTGTGGCTGTCTTACTGGATCGTGACGAGTCACGACGGGTCCATCGAGGCCGCCGTTACCGACGAGGGAACGAGAATGACGGTTTGCATCCCGCGAAAGCAAACTCCGGACGCAGAGGACGAACTCACGGAACTTACCCAGGCACGCGACCGGTATCGAGCCGCCTTCGAAACGGCGAACGACGCGATCGTCATCGTTGACGATGACGCCCGGATTATCGACGCCAATCCCGAGGCAGGTGCTCTGTACGGCTTCGATCGGGAGGAATTGCTCGGCCAGCCGCTTCATCGGTTCTTCCCCGACGATATCGAGTTCGACAACAAGTGGCGCAAATTCCGGAGCGGTAACCTCCAATCCGCGACGGAGACACTTGTCCGGTCCGACGGCGTGGAACGCCGTGTCGAGTACTCTGCCACGGCCGATGTAATCCCCGGCCAACACCTC
The DNA here is from genome assembly GCA_018609665.1 of Haloarculaceae archaeon. Taxonomy (GTDB): domain Archaea; phylum Halobacteriota; class Halobacteria; order Halobacteriales; family Haloarculaceae; genus Natronomonas. Next base: position 5,098 of record JAHENN010000234.1, read on the forward strand.
ATCGTCAGTCGGGACGTTACCGACCGGGAACGGCAGAAGCGAACGCTGACGGCGATGAAAGAGCGGTACAGGACGTTGCTCGAAGCGGCACCGGACCCGGTGTTCGTTGCGGACGCTGAGACGGGCAAGTTCATCGAAGTAAACGAGGCCGCCGAAACGTTACTCGGGGTGTCGAGCAAGGAAATACTCGGCCGCCCGGTTACCGAATTCCATCCATCGGAGCAGTCCGAGCAGTACCGCGACCTGTTCGAGGAAACCATCAGGGACGACAAAACCAAGCGGCAACTACCCGACGGAGCACAGATCTACGTAGTGACGGATAGCGGGGAACAGGTTCCGGTCGAAATCAGCTTTGCGTCGGTTTCGCTCCCCGAGCAGTCGGTCATATTCGGTATTATCCGAGATATTTCCGAACAGCGCGAGCGCAAGGCCAAACTCCGGTCGAAAACGCGAGCAATCGACAGGGCCCCGCTCGGTATCACGCTGTCCGACCCGAACGAAGACGGCAATCCGTTCGTTTACGCCAACGAGCGGTTCCGTGACCTGACGGGATACGGTGACTCGGCGATCGGACGTAACTACCGCCACCTCCACGGAAAAAACACTGACCCCGAGGCAGCCGCCAGAGTCGAACAGGCGATCAGTGCCGAAACCCCGGTCGGAGAGACACTCCGGAACCACCGCGAGGACGGTACTCCGTTCTGGAATCGTATGACCATCGCTCCGGTCACGGACGAGACAGGTGACCTCACGAGGTGGGTCTACTTCCACGAGGATGTCACGGAACGCGTCGAACGACGGCAGGCGTTGCAGCAGACGACGCAGCAACTCGACGCGGTCGTCAACGCGTCGCCGTCGCCCATCGTCGCGGTTGATACCGACGGACACGTCACGCTGTGGAACGACGCCGCCGACTCCCTGTTCGGCCACGACGACGGAGACGCTGTAGGCCAGCGGGTCCGCGACCTCGATCTGTTTCGCGCCGGGACGGGCTCGGAGCTGCAAGCGTGTATTGAACGGACGCTGAACGGTGAGACCGTCCAGAACGTCGAACTGGAGCATCGGAACGAGGACGGCGAGCGGCTCACGTTCAGCGTCTCGACGGCTCCACTCCGGGGTGAAGCGGACGAGATCTCCGGCGGTGTGGTTATTGCCAGAGATATCACCGAGCGGAGAGACGCCGAACAAGAGAACGAATCGATAATAAGACGATACAAAGCTCTGTTGGATGCGGCTCCGGATCCGGTGTTCCTCGCAGATATCGAAACCGGCAAGATTCTGGAAGCGAACGAGGCCGCCGAGGAACTGACCGGAAAGTCAAAAGAACGGCTCGTCGGCAGTCACCAGTCGACGCTGCATCCCACTGGAAAGGGTGAACTGTACCGGGAAGCATTCGAACGAGGGGTAAACGGGCAGGAAACGGTTCGGGCGCTGTCCGATGGGTCACAGTTAGAGTTGACGACCGCCGGTGGCGGTACCGTTCCCATCGAAATCAGCGCCAGTCGAGTGTCACTGCCGGATGGGGATGTCATGTTCGGTATCTTCCGGGACATGCAGTTGAAACGGAAGACCGAGCGACTGGAGACGGTCGCCAGCGTTCTGTCTCACGACCTCCGGAACCCGCTCACCGTCGCACAGGGACGGCTGGGGCTGCTCGCAGAGGAGTTCGAAAGCGAGCATCTCGACCACATCGAGCACGCACACAACCGCATTGAGACGCTGATAACGGACGTATTGACGCTTGCCCGGAACGGCGAGCCGGTCGGTGAGACGGAGGCCGTCGCGCTTTCCGATCTCGTCAACTCATGCTGGCAGGGCATCGAGACGGAAGATGCCACGCTCGTCGTCGAGACGGACCAGACGATCCGAGCCGATACGAGCCGGCTGCAGCAGCTCCTCGAGAACCTGTTCCGGAACTCGATAGACCACGGCGGAACGGACGTGACGGTTACGGTTCGTGACCTGGATGACGGGTTCACCATCGCGGACGATGGCCCCGGTATCCAGGTGGACGAGCGCACGCGGATTTTCGACTCCGGCTACTCGACGACCACCGACGGAACGGGCTTTGGGCTGTCGATCGTCCAAGATATTGCTACGGCACACGACTGGAACATCTCCGTCGGCGACAGCGACTCCGGCGGGGCACGGTTCGAGATCACTGGTGTTGTCATCGACGCCGAATCGCGGATTGCGATGATGGATGCGAGCGCTCCGGTAGACCCCGAACGCGGGGGTGGACGGACGAATCGACCGCTGGCGACGTACAACGGAGTTCTCTCAAGAACGGACGGGTGCTGATACACTCTCCGTATCTTGCACACCAATTCTGACGAGGCTCGGGTATGTTCCGAGTCCCGTTGCCACGACGGTCGACTATTTCGATCGGATTCCCACGGACACCACTAGTGTTTCATGACACGGCCGACTCGCTGCCGTCCAGCGCGTACACCGACCCATCGACGCCGACGAACGCCAGTTCGCCGGCCGTCTCCACGCCCGCGAGTTCCGTTCCCGGCTCGAACTCCCAGCGGACGTCGCCGGAGCCAGGGGCAAGCGCCCACACGCGGCGGTCGGTGTACGCGAAGACCGTCGCGGGCGCGCCCGCCTCAACGTCGACGCGGCCCCCGACGTCGGGCTCGAAGGCCCAGGCGCGCTCGCCGGAGACGGGGTCGACGGCGTGGACGCCCGCGCCGCCGACGTAGAGCCGTTCGCTGGTGCGGTCGACGGTCGGGCGGAACCCCTCGTCGCGGCCGACCGGCAGGGTCCAGCGCGTCCCGCCGTCGAGCGGGCTCAGCGCCAGCAGCCGGCCGCCGGAATCGCCGACGAGGACCGTCTCGTCCGCCGCGGCCCGCGGCGAGGTGACCCGCGAGACGGCGAACTCGAACGCCCGACGCCACAGCTCCTCGCCCGCGCCGTGGGAGAGCCCGCGGACGACGTCGCCGTCCTGGACGAACACCCGCTCGGCGCGGTTGTCGTAGGCGTGCGACTCCGCGGTGACGCTCCAGGCCGTCTCGCCGCCCGCGACGTCGAGCGCCCGCAGGCGCCGGGCCGTGTCGGCGAACAGCAGCCCCCGGTAGGCGCGGTGGCCGGTCCGGGCGACGTCGCCGGTCTCGGTCCGCCACCGCTCGGTCCCGGCGGCGCCGTCGAGGGCGGCGACGAACGCGCCGTCCTCGTCCGGCTCCCCGTCCCGGCTGCCGACGAAGACGGTGCCGTCGTCGGCGTCCATCGGGACGGGATGGGTGTCGGCGTCGAACCGCCAGGCCCGCTCGCGCGCCTCGGGGTCGACCGCGTGGACGACGGAGTCGCCGCTCGCCCGACCGGTCGTAAGGACCAGCAGCGAGCGGTCGCCCGCCTCGAGGTACCGCGGCCGCGTCCGGACCGGGTCGGCGACGCCGAGCCGCCAGCGCCGGGCGCCGTCTTGGAGCGTCAGCGCCCACAGCGCGTGGTCGTTGGACGTCCGGTCGCCGGCCGCCGCGCTCGCGACGAACACCGAGGGCGTCTCGGGGCCGCCGCCGAGCGCGACGAGGCCGAGCCGGTCCGATAGTTCGCGGCTCCAGGCGGCGTACTCCGGCGCGTCCGGCGCCGCATCGCCCGGCGTCGCCGTGCCGAACTCCGGCTCGTCGGTCGGCGCCGACCCGTCGCTGGACCCGAGTTCCGTACACCCCGCGGCGCCGACCGCCAGCGCCGACGCGAGGAACGTCCGTCGCGTGGAGGGCATCTTGCAGACGGGTGCGCGTCGCCCGGTAAGTATCTTCCCGACTCGACGCCTTCCGGCGGCCCGTGCGGGTTCGTCCCGGACGGCCGTCGCGAGCGCGACGTGGTGCGACCCTACAGCTCCTCGCTCGAGCCGAGCGGGCCGTCCAGCCGCTCCTCGACGTCCTCTTCGAGCTTGAACCGCTGGACCTTCTGGGTGGCGCTGCGCGGCAGCTCGTCGACGAAGAAGATCCGCCGCGGGTGGGCGTAGGTGGCGACGTGGTCGAGGGAGAACTCACGGAGCTCCTCCCCGGAGGCGTCGGCGCCCTCCTCGAGGACGACGTAGGCGACCGGCGCCTCGCCCTTGACCTCGTGGGGCGCGCCGACGACGGCGGCCTCGGCGACCGACGGGTGCTCGTAGAGGGCGTCCTCGACCTCGGCGGGGTAGATGTTCTCGCCGCCGGCGATGATCATGTCGTCGGCGCGGTCGACCATCCAGAAGTAGCCGTCCTCGTCGACGCGGGCGATGTCCTCGGTGTAGAACCAGCCGTCGTCGTCGAAGACGGCGTCGGTCTTCTCAGGGCGCTGGTAGTACCCCTCGAAGACGTTCGGGCCGCGGACGGCGATCTCGCCGGTCACCTGCTCCTCGTCGTCGAAGTCGATGTCGTCGGCCGGGTTCGGCTCGAGGTCGTCGGGGGCGACGCGGGTCTCGCGGGTCTCGGGGTCGACGAGCTTCAGCTCGACGCCGCGCAGCGCCGGCCCGATGCAGCCGGCGGACTTGCGGACGCCGCGGGCCGGCTCGACGCAGCCGGCCGGCCCGGTCTCGGTCATCCCCCACCCCTCGGTCATCGGGACGCCCCAGGCCTCCTCGATGGTCCGGCGGGTGTCGTCGGCCAGCGGCGCCGCCGCGCAGATGACGTCCGTCAGCGACTCCATGTCGTAGGCGTCCGGCTCCTGGCGGTAGGTCTGCCACATCATGTTGTACAGCGCCGGCACGCCCGCGAAGTTCGTCACCTCGTTTTGCGAGATGGTCTGCAGTATCAGCTCGGGGTCCGGCCGCGGGATGAGATGCATCGTCGCGCCGCTGTGGAGGTACGTGCCCTGGATGGCGTTCAGCGCGTAGATGTGGAACATCGGGAGCACGAGGACGATGCTGTCGTCGGGGTCGACCGGCAGCCCACCCCTGTCGTAGGACTCGATCGTCGACAGGAGGTTCTCGTGGGTGAGGAGCACGCCCTTCGGCTTGCCGGTCGTCCCGGAGGTGTACGGCTGGCAGGCGACGTCGTCGGGGGCGCGGTCGACGACGTCGAACTCGTCGTCGGCCGCGGCGACCGCCTGGGAGTAGTTGACGACGCCGTCGTCGCTCACGCCGGAGACGTAGACGTTCGGGACGCCGGCTCGCTCGGCGAGCTCCGTCGGCCCGACGATGCGGCCCTCCTCGGTGTCCATCCCGCCGGCCAGGAGCGGCGACCCGACCACGTGGTCGACGTCGCCGTCCTCGAGGACGAACTCGAGGGTGTTCGGCGGCATCCGGAGGTTCAGCGGCACCGGGATGGCGCCGGCCTTGTGGGCGCCGAAGTACGCCTCCGGGAACTGGTCGGTGTTGGGGATGTAGAGCCCGACCCGGTCACCCGGCTCGACGCCGTTGTCGACGAGGACGTTGGCGACGGCGTTGGCCCGGGCCTCCAGTTCCGCGTACGACGTCTCCTGGCCCATGAACGTGAGTGCGGTCCTGTCGCCGTACCGGTGGGCGGCCATCGACGGCAGGACGCCCATGTGCTGTAGCGGCTCGCCGTTGTGGTACTCCATGCGCCGGACGTACCGTGGAGAATTATTAAGCGTTCGCCCGGTACCGGGGCGGCGACCGGCCGGCGGCTCGGCGGTCGTCTCACCGCTCGAGCCGACGCGGCGACCCATATGCCTCCGGCGACAGCCGCCCGTATGGACCGTCGGCAGTGTCTGTCCGCGGTTGGGGTGGTCGTCGTCGGCGCGCTCGCGGGGTGTACCGAGACCGTCTCCGAGGTCGCCGAACGGACGGGCGGCCAGGTGGAAAACGAGTCCGAACGGGCGGTCAACGAGTCGCTGTCGGACCTGAAGCGGCCGCCGTCGGCGGACGTGACCGTCGAGTCCGACGGGACGGTACTCGTCCGGTCGCTGGAGCCGGACACCGTCGGCGTGATGTGCGGACTCCCGGAGACCGACGACCCGGTCGCGGAGGTCCGGAACCGCGAGCGGGCGGTCACCGGTCCGGGGGCCATCGAGGGGTGCGACCGCGAGCGAATCGTCGCGGTCAACGAGGCCGGCGACATCGCGGTCGTCGAGCGGCTGGAGTGATCAGCCCCCGCCGAGGTAGCCGACCGCCAGGCAGGCGGCCGTCCCGAGCGCCAGCAGTCCGTAGTTCGCCACCGGGTTCGACGCCGTCGCGACGTCCAGCGAGAACCGCCGGCCCGAGACGGGCCACAGCAGCGGGACGCCGGCCGGCGTGAGCGCGTCCGCCAGCAGGTGCGAGCCGACGCCGACGGCGGCGACGAGGGCCGCGAG
>JAHENN010000235.1 GCA_018609665.1 Haloarculaceae archaeon
CCGTAGCCGGTGACGACGCCGTCGCCGTACGGCTGTCGCTGTTCCATCTCGAAGTTCGTACACCGGTGGGTCTTGAGCTGGTCGAACTCCTGGAAGGAGCCGTCGTCGAGGAAGTACTCGATGCGCTCGCGGGCGGTCATCTTGCCCTTCTCGTGCTGTTTGGCGATGCGCTCCTCCCCGCCGCCCGCCCGGGCCTCGCGTCTGCGCTCGCGCAGCTCCTCGAGCTCCTCGTCCGTCGTCATGTCGTCTCGCGCCCCGCTGAACTCATTACCGGCCCCAACGGCGGCGGCTGAAAAAGGGTTTCCGACTCCCTACAGCGGCGGCGCGGTCAGTTCGCGGACGCCGAGGTAGAGCGACGCGGCGACGGCCGCAAGGACGACCGTCCGGAGGGTCCACAGCCAGACCGTCGACAGTCCGTCGGCGCCGGCGGTGCCCTGCTGGATCTCGTCGGTGGCCTCGCCGGCCAGCACCCAGCCGACGAAGCCGACGACCCCCAGCGCCGCCAGCGGCAGCAGCAGGTTCACCGCGACGGTGTCGAACCAGTCCAGCCAGGCGATGTCCATCGCCGAGGGGACGCCGCCGACGAACAGCACCGCCCCCAGGCCGGTCGCGGTCTGCGCCCGGCCGACCTCGTAGTTGTCGACGACGTACGACGTGACGACCTCCAGCAGGCTGATGGCCGACGACAGCGCCGCGATGAGGACGACGCCGAAGAAGACGACGCCGAGCAGCCGGCCGAACGGCAGGCCGCCGAGGGCGGCGGCCACCGAGACGAACACCGCGCCGGGACCGGCGTCGCCGACCGCGACGCCCTGTGCGAACAGGAACGGGAAGACGACGAAGCCGGCCAGCACGCCGACGAAGGTGTTGAACGCGGCGATGCTGACGCCGTCGACCCCGAGGTTCTCGTCGTCGCCGATGTACGACGCGTACGTTATCATCACGGAGAAGCCGAGCGACAGCGAGAACAGCGCCTGCCCGACCGCGGCCGGCACGACCGACCGGTAGTCGTCGGCGATGACCGAGACGTCCGGCGAGAGGAAGAAGGCGTACCCCTCGCCGCCGCCCGGCAGCGTCACCGCGTAGCCCGCGAGCCCGATCATCAGGACGATGATGCTCGGCACCATCACCTTCGTGGCCTTCTCGATGCCGTCCTCGACGCCGAAGGCGACGATGCCGACCGCCGTCGCCATGAACAGGAGGTGCAGCGCCACGGCGTCCGGGCCGGTGGAGATCGCCCCGAAGTAGTCGCGGGGGCTCCCGAAGTACGCCCCCGTCGCGCTGCCGTAGACGTACCGGATGACCCAGCCGCCGACGACGCTGTAGTACGCCATCGTCCAGAAGCCGGCGAAGACCCCGATTGCGCCGACGACCTTCCAGTTCGGCCGGTCCAGCCGGTCGAAGGCGTCGATGGCGTTCACGTTCGCCCGCCGGCCGATGACGAACTCCGCCAGCAGGGCCGGCAGCCCGATGACCAGGACCGCGACCAGATACACCACGAGGAACGCCGCGCCGCCGTTCTCCGCGGTCTGGAAGGGGAACCGCCAGATGTTCCCGAGGCCGACCGCGCTCCCGACCGAAGCGAGGATGAAGCCGAGCCGCGTCGCCCACGTCTCTCGTTCGGACATACTTTGACCGACTGACGCAACCGACGGAAAAAACTGGTGGAACCGCGCCGGCGTGCGACCGCATGACGCGGCACTGCCGGCCGTCGACGCGTCAGGACTCGCCGTACACCGGCACCGCGGCGCCGCTGGTCACCTCCGACTCCGGCGCACAGAGGAACATGACGACGTCGGCGATGTCGGCGGGGTCGGCCCACTCGTCGAAGTCGGCGTCCGGCATCATCTCGCGGTTCATCGGCGTGTCGATGACGCTCGGCATGACCGCGTTGGCACGGACGGTGCCGAGGTTCTCCGCGGCGATGGTCTCCGTCAGCAGCCGGACGCCGGCCTTCGAGGCCCGGTAGGGGCCGTCGCCCTCGCCGCCCTCCAGCGACGAGCGGGCCGACACCGAGACAATCGCTCCCTCCGTCTCCCGCAGGTGCGGAATCGCGTGCTTCGAGGTGAGGAACATCGACTTGAGGTTGACGTCGAACAGCATCTCGAACTCCTCGACGTCGGTCTCGTGGAGCGGGTCGCCGCCGCGCCAGGTGCCGGCGACGTTGCAGACCGCGTCCAGCCGGCCGTGGTCGTCGACGACGGCCTCGACCGTCTCCGCGACGCTTCCCTCGTCGGTGGCGTCGGTCTCGTGGAACTCGACCGCGGCGGGGTCGACCAGGGCGTCCTCGTCGTCGGGGGCGACGATGTCGGCACCGCAGACCGTCGCCCCCGCCGCGTCGAACGCCTCCGCGACCGCGCTGCCGAGCGCGCCGCTCGCGCCCGTCACCAGCACGACCGACCCCTCGAAGTCGTAGCTCACTGCCATGTCCGACCGTAGTGGGCCGCCCGGAATAAAACTCGGCGGCCGGTCGCCCGCAGACCACTTCCGCCGCGTGGCGCGGTTTTAAATACGAGGCCGGAGCGACCGCCGGACACTTGTCGCTCGCCCGCCTTCCGCGACCGTGCGACTCATCGCTCACCGCGGGTTCGCGGCGGTCAACCCCGAGAACACCCGCCGTGCGGTCCGGGAGGCGGCCGCCGTCGCCGACGCTATCGAGGTGGACGTCCGGCGATGTGCGACCGGCGAGCTCGTCGTCATCCACGACGAGACGGTCGACCGCGTCACCGACGGCTCCGGGCCGGTCGCCGACCACACGCTCGCCGAACTGCGGGCGCTGGACGTGCTCGGTACCGGCGAGGGCGTCCCGACGCTGTCGGCGGTGCTGGCGGCGATTCCCGACGCCGTCGGCGTCGTGGCCGAGCTGAAGGCCGACGGCACCGAGACGGCGGTCGACCGCCTCTCGCGACCCGGGGCGGCCGTCTCCTCGTTCTCGCCGGCGCTGCTGTCGGCCTGCCGGAACCGCGACCCGTCGGTCCCGCGGGCGCTGCTCGTCGACGACGACCCGGCGGCCGTCGAGACCGCCGACGACCTGGGGTGTGCCCGCCTGCAGCCGTCGCTGGACCGCTGCGACGGGCGGCTCGTCGAGCGGGCCCACGCGGCCGGCCTCGAGGTCGACGTCTGGACGGTCGAGCGACCGGCGGCCGTCGAGCCGCTGGCCCGGTGGGGCGTCGACGGCGTCATCGCCGACCGGCCGGACGTCCGCCCCGCGTAGCCCCCGTCGGCGCTCCGCCGGCCGGACCGTCCCGGGCGGGCGTCCCCGGCGCGTTCCCCCGATTCGGTCGGCAGCGACCGGATATGGCACGTTTTAAACCGATTCCGTCCGCCGTTGCGTGTGGATGAAACTACACGAACACCAGGCGAAGGAGATATTCGCCGACGCCGGAATCCCGGTTCCGGAGTCGCGGCTGGCCTCGACCGCCGAGGAGGCCGTCGAGGCCGCGGAGGCGGTCGGCTACCCGGTCGCGGTGAAGGCCCAGGTACGGGTCGGCGGCCGCGGCAAGGCCGGCGGCATCGAACTCGTCGACGACGCCGACGAGGCCCGCGCGGCCGCCGAGGAGATCCTCGGGATGGAGCTGAAGGGCCTGCACGTCGACGAGGTGCTGGTCGAGGCCGCCGTCGACTTCGTCGACGAACTGTACGTCGGCGTGACGATGGACCGCGGCGCGGGCGAACCGGTCGCGATGGTGTCGACCCGCGGCGGCGTCGACATCGAGGAGGTGGCCGCCGAGGAGCCCGACGCCATCGTCCGGGAGGCCGTCGACCCGGCCTTCGGGATGCAGCCGTACGAGGCCCGGAAGGCCGTCTACGAGGCCGGCGTCGACCGCGCGGTCGCCGGCGACGTCGCCTCGGTCGTCCGGACGCTGTACGGGCTGTGGGACGACAACGACGCCACGGAGATCGAGGTCAACCCGCTGATGGTGACGGCCGACGACGAGGTCGTCGCCGCCGACGCCGTGATGAACGTCGACGACGACGCGCTGTTCCGCCAGCCGGAGCTGGGCGACCTCGAGGAGGCGACCGACGGCGACGACCTCGAGGCGAAGGCCGACGAGTACGGCTTCGACTACGTCCGGCTCGACGGCGACGTCGGCATCATCGGCAACGGCGCCGGCCTCGTGATGACGACGCTGGACCTCGTCGACTACTACGGCGGCGCCCCCGCCAACTTCCTCGACGTCGGCGGCGGCGCCAAGGCCGAGCGGGTCGCCAACGCCCTCGATATGGTCTTTTCCGACGACAACGTCGAGTCGGTCGTGTTCAACATCTTCGGCGGCATCACCCGCGGCGACGAGGTGGCCACGGGAATCAACGAGGCGCTGGAGGCCTTCGAGGAGATACCGAAGCCCGTCGTCGTCCGGCTCGCCGGCACCAACGCCGAGGAGGGCATGGAGATACTGAACACCGACCTGGTGACCGTCGAGGCGACGCTGGAGTCGGCCGTCCAGCGCGCCGTCGACTACGCGGAGGGAGACGCATGAGCATTCTCGTCGACGCCGACAGCCGCGTCGTGGTACAGGGTATCACCGGCGGCGAGGGGAAGTTCCACACCCGCCAGATGATGGAGTACGGGACGAACGTCGTCGCCGGCGCCGTCCCAGGCAAGGGCGGCCAGGACGTCGACGGCGTCCCCGTCTACGACACCGTCGCCGGCGCCGCCCGCGCCGAGGACGCCGACACCTCCGTCGTGTTCGTCCCGCCGGCCTTTGCCGCCGACGCGCTGCTGGAGGCGCTGGACGCGCCGCTGGAGCTGGTCGTCGCCATCACCGAGGGAATCCCCCAGCAGGACATGGCGACGGTCCACCGGAAGCTGCGGGAGACCGACACCCACCTGGTCGGGCCGAACTGTCCGGGCGTCATCACGCCCGACGAGGCGAAGCTCGGCATCCTGCCGGGCAACATCTTCGCCGACGGCGACGTCGGGCTCGTCTCGCGGTCGGGGACGCTCACCTACCAGGTCGTCGACAACCTCCCCTCGCGGGGCCTCGGCCAGACGACGGCGCTCGGCATCGGCGGCGACCCCATCATCGGGACGGACTTCGTCGACGCCCTCGAACTGTTCGAGGCCGACCCCGACACCCGCGCGGTCGTGATGTGCGGCGAGATCGGCGGCGAGGACGAGGAGGAGGCCGCCCGCTACATCGGCGAGTACATGGACACGCCGGTGGCGGGCTTCATCGCCGGCCGCACCGCCCCGCCGGGCAAGCGGATGGGCCACGCCGGCGCCATCGTCTCCGGCTCCGGCACCGGCACCGCCGAGTCGAAGATAACCGCCCTCGAGGGGGCCGGCGTCCCGGTCGGCGACACCCCCG
>JAHENN010000236.1 GCA_018609665.1 Haloarculaceae archaeon
GGAGCCGGCTCCGCAGGCCGGCCGCGCGCTCGGCCGCCGGGGCGACGACCCGCTCGAGGCGGTCCCAGACGGGTGCCGGGAGGTAGACCGACAGCATCGCGACGACGACCAGCGGGAAGAGCCCGAGCCGCATCGTCAGCAGCATCCCGACGTGGGCGGCGGCGTAGGCGGCGACGGCGGCGATTCGGCGCCGGCCGGTCGCGGCCACCAGCACCGGCGACGCGACCAGCATCCCGACCCACAGCCAGTCGACCGCCGCCAGCAGCTCCGGGAACGCGGTCGCGTACGGCCCGAGCCGGACGGAGAACTGCTCCAGTTCGAGGACGTACCGGACGGCCCGGCCGCTCGTCCACGCGTCGCTGCGGAGCTTGAACCCGGCGTTCGCCAGGTAGACGACGACCAGTTGCAGACAGAACGCCGCCGTGGCGGGGGTGGCGACGTGCCGCGGCCGGTCGGTCGTCCTGGCGGCGTCGACCGACCAGCGGGCCCCCAGCGGCAGGAAGACGCCGAACAGCAGCGACAGCACCAGCAGCCCGTCGCCGCCGTTGAGCACGTACCGGTTGCGGAGGTACAGCGACAGCAGCAGATACCAGCTGCAGGCCGCCGCGGCGCGGGTCCGGTAGCCGACGACGAGTGCGGCGGCGGCGCCGGCGGTCAGCGCGAACAGCGCCGCCTGGCCCCGCCAGGAGCCGACGTGGGCGTGGACCGACAGCGAGGCCAGCGCCGGCGTCGTCGCCGCCAGCGTCGACCGCGGCAGGACGCCCGCGTCCGTGTAGAACGCCGTCAGGTGACGCGCCCGCAGCCCGAGGTCGGCGAGGACCAGCAGCCCGACCGCGACCCGGAACGCCGCGAGCGCGCGGGCGTCGATTCCGAGCCGGCGGGCGACGGGACGGCGGTGCTCGGAGGGCATTCGCGCTGTCGTTCCGCGCTGGCGGTAATAGGTCTTCCGTGCCGGCCCGCGCCGCTCAGAACAGCGCCTCGTCGCCGTCGAGCACCCGGGCGGGGCCGCCGACCTCCCAGACCCGCGTGTCGACGCCCGCCTCGGCGACGGCAGCCTCGACCCGGTCGACGAACCGGGCGGTCGTGTTCACGTAGACGGACGCGCCGGTGTCCGTCGAGAAGTACGCCGGGACGCCGTCGTCCCGGAGCTCGCGGACGGTGTCGAACACCGCGAGCGTCTCGGGCTCCCAGTAGACCCACCCCGAGGGGCCGGTCATCGTCGTCGCCGCCAGCGACAGCGAGTCGTGTTCGGCCGTCTCGAAGGTCGTCTCGAAGTCCGCCTCCCGGAGCGACCGCCGTACCGTCCGTACCTGCCGGTGGATGTGGGCCATCCGCGCGCCGAACATGTGGCTGTCGGCGGCCTCGCGGTGGGCCTCGGCGGTGTGTTTGAACGCCGGTATCTCCGCGGCGACGATCCGGAGGTCGTCCCCGAGCTCCGACTCCAGCCGCTCCGACCGGCAGTCGACGTCGTCGTCGCCGGTGTGGAGATGCGAGAAGGCGCCGGTGACGGCCCGGGCCGCCGACGCCGACCCCCGGCGGGCGATCGTCGACATCTCCGGGTGCGACAGCTCGAGGTCGGCCGCAGCACACAGCGCGACGGCGGCCGCGGCGAAGCCCGACGCCGAGGAGCCGAAGCCGATGTTCGTCGGGAAGTCGTTGACCGACTCCAGCCGGACCCGGTGGTCGAGTTCCGCCAGCTCGCGAACGCGGTCGACGACCGTCCGGATGCGCTCGGCGCCGCGGCCCTCGGCGACCTCGCCGTCGACGACGTAGCGGTCGGCCTCCCGGTCGGGCTCGAAGGCGACGGTCGTCCTCGAGTGGCTCGGCGCGGTACAGACGGAGATGGAGTCGTGGTACGGGAGGCGCAGCTCCTCGTCGTGCATCCCGTGGTACTTGACCAGCCCCTGGATGGGGTGGGCCTTCGCGGTCGCCTTCATGCCCCGTCCTGCGGCGGTCGGCGTCTTTGCAGTTTCGACCCGGCGACGCCGGGACGGTGCGTGCGTCTACGCCGTCACGCGCTCGTCGACCCGCCGCTCGTACACCAGGTAGTAGGCAGCGGCGAGGACGCCAGCCAGCGAGCCGATCCGCAGCATCAGCCCGACGACGAACGTCGAGAGGCGCGGATAGGCCCGGAAGAGCGCGTACGGACCGAGTCCGAGAGCGTACACGACGCCGACGAACAGCCACAGTCGACGGACGTCGACGTCCCGTCGCGCGGTGAGCACGTACGCGGCGGCGGGCGCTCCGAAGACGGCGAAGAGTATCAGATACCCGGCGACCGGACCGAGGGCGACGATGCCGAGCGTCCCCGACCCGATGGCGACGAGCGCCGAGAGGGCGAACCAGCAGAGAACGAACTGCTTCAGACCCATCTTATGATCTCGTTCTCGAGAATATTCGGGCCGAAAAAAGCCTGTCGGTGGCTGGCCGTGCCGCTCGAACTCCCTCCTGCCGGACGGGTCCCAATCGCAGGGCCTCGACACCCGGACTTCGCGAACCCGCCGGACGTCAGGTCTCCCGCGGCACGAACCGGACGACGACGTCGCGGTCGGGTTCGAGGTTGATGGCCGAATCGACGCCGACCTCGGGGCCGTCGTGCGGGTCGGCGTCGGGGCCGGCGAACTCGACGCGGTGGGTCGCGAGCGTCGTCGCCAGCACCGTCACCGCCTCCGTCGTCGCGATGGCCTCGCCGAGGCAGGCGTGTCGGCCGCCGGAGAAGGGGAAGTAGGCGAACTCGTGGCGGTCGTCGTCCTCGAACCGCGAGGGGTCGAACGTCTCGGGGTCGTCCCACAGCTCGGGGTCGCGGTGGACGACGTACGGACTGAGGAGGACGTGGCTGCCGGCCTCGACGTCGACGCCGCCGAACTCGACGTCGGTCGCGGCCGTCCGGCCGAAGACCGGCAGCGCGGGGTAGAGCCGCAGCGTCTCCCGCCATACGCGCCGGGTGTAGGGAACCGACTCCAGGAAGTCGGCCCCGGAGGCCGGATGGCAGGCCGCCTCGGGGCCGTCGGGCAGTTCCTCGCGGTCCAGCGACTCCGGCCCCGAGAGCAGCGCCGTCGCCCGGGCCTCCTCGTGGATCCGCTCCTGGAGCTCGGGACGGCCGGCCAGCAGGTAGAACGCCCACGTCAGGCCGGCGCTCATCGTCGCGTGGCCGGCGATGAACAGCCCCATCACCTCCTGGCGGAGCGCGTCGTGGCCGACCTCCCGGTCGGAGCGGCGGAGCCACGCGCCGATGGCGTCGTCGAAGGCCAGCGGCGTCCGCTCCCGGCGGGCGACGACCGCGTCGGCCGCCGCGGTGAGCGTCTCGACGGCCGCCTCCGTCCGTCGTTCGTGGCGGCCGGACAGCCGGATGTGCGGGTCGACGCCGAGCGGCCGGTGGACCCACGACGGCAGCGGCAGCCGGTCCGGCAGCTGCCGGGTCGCGTAGCTGGTGACGAGGTGGAGCTGGCGGCGCTTGAACAGCGCCCGCAGCGTCGCGACGGCCTCTATGACGTCGACCTCGTGGGCGCGGACGTCGGGGCCGAACAGCGAGACGCCCAGCAGCCGGAGCGTGAGCCGCCGCATCGCCGGCAGCAGCCTGACCCCGTCGGCCGCCGGCGTCCACACCCGGGCGGCCGCCGGCACCGATGCGGGGTCGCCGGTCGCGCGGGTCCGGGTGAACTCCCCCAGCGTCGCCAGCGTCGTCTCCGCCAGCTCGGGGACGCCCTCGGCGGCGGCGTCGGCGCGGAACTCCGGGCCGACGAGCCGGAGCCGGTCGACCCACGACCCCTCCTCGCTGTCGGCGTTGAGGCTGACGATGCTGTTCTCGACGACGCGGCCGAAGTCCCGCGACCCGGGGACGTCCAGCGCCCGGAAGTCGTTGGGGTTCGACTGCAGCACCGACCGGATGTCCTCGGGGTTCGACAGCAGGTACACCCCCGAATCGAGGGCGGGATGCAGCGGCGGCACCCGGACGACGTCCCCGTGGCGGTCCGCCAGCGCCGCCGCGACGACGACGGGGTCGTCGTTGACGAGCGCCGGCAGCAGCTCGACGACCTCCGTCAGCGTCGGTCCCTGCTGCGGTTCGTCGCTGCCCCGGTTCAGGATGCTCATACGTGTGTGTCATTAACTCGCACGTAAAGTCCGAACGGCCGTGTCCGTGCCCGATGCACGACGACCGGGAAACGACGGACGACAAACGACCGACGACGGGCGACCGATAGTGGACGACAAGCGACCGACGACGGGCGACCGATAGTGGACGACAAGCGACAAACGACCAACGACCAACGACCAACGACCAACGACCAACGACCGACGACCGACGACGGAGCGACGCGACGGGCCGAGTCAGGGCCAGCTGCCGCCCTCGGCGTAGGCGTCGGCGACCCGCTCGATGGCGACGACGTAGGCGGCCGTCCGGAAGCTCGGCAGCTCCTTTCGCTCGTAGGCCTCGACCAGACCGTCGAAGGCCTCGACGATGTGCCGCTCCAGCTCCTCGACGACCCGCTCTTCGGTCCAGTAGAACCGCTGGCGGTTCTGGACCCACTCGAAGTACGACACCGTGACGCCGCCGGCGTTGGCGAGGATGTCGGGGAAGACGTAGACGTCGCGGTCGACGAGGATCTCGTCGGCGTCGGGCGTCAGCGGCCCGTTGGCCGCCTCGACGATGACGTCGGCGCTCACCTCGCGGGCGAGGTCGGCGTCGATGGCGTTCTCCAGCGCCGCCGGCACCAGCAGGTCGACGTCCATCGTCAGTAGCTCCTCGTTGGTCAGCTCCTCGCTGGCGCCGTCGTAGCCGGTGACGGCGCCGGTCTCGTTCTTGAACCGCTTGACAGCGCGGGTGTCGAGCCCGTCGGGGTGGTACACCGCCCCCGAGGAGTCCGACACCGCGACGACGTCGGCGCCGAGCTCCGACTCGATGAACTTCGCCGCGACGCTGCCGGCGTTGCCGTACCCCTGGACGGCGACGGTCGCCTCCGTCGGCTCCTTGCCGAGGTAGTCGAAGGCCTCCCGGGCGGTCAGCATCGTCGACCGACCGGTCGCCTCGACGCGGCCGCGGGACCCGCCGGATTCGATGGCCTTGCCCGTGATGACGCCCGGCTCGGTCGTCCCCTCCAGCGTCTCGTAGGTGTCCTTGATCCAGTTCATCTCCCGCTGGCCGGTGTTGACGTCCGGCGCGGGGATGTCCCGGTCGGCGCCGATGAGCGGCCGTAGCTCCGTCGCGAACGAGCGGGTGATCCGCTCCAGTTCCGCGTCGGAGTAGCCGATGGGGTCGATCTCGATGCCGCCCTTCCCGCCGCCGTACGGGATGTCAACGACGGCGCACTTGTACACCATCCACCCCGACAGCGCCTTCACCTCGTCGCGGGTGACCCCTGGGTGGTACCGGATGCCGCCCTTGTACGGCCCGCGGTCGCCGTTGAACTGCGAGCGGAACGCCCGGAACACCTCCAGGGAGCCGTCGTCCATTTCGACGGTGAGATTCGTCTCCAGCACCCGCTCGGGGCGCTTCAGTCGCTCGAGAACGTCGGCGCCGACGTCGATGTACTCCGCCGCGTCGTCGATCTGCTCCTGCAGGCTCTCGAACGGATTGACGTCACCCGACATACCTCCCACGTCGGCCAGTCGGCGCTTAAGCGTGACGAATCATATCATTCTAAATCTCGGTATGTGATTATACGTCAACGTCGCCGCCGGCCGCGCGGTACCGCTCGACGACCCGTTCGGCGCGGGCGATCAGCGGCGCGTCGATCATCTCGTCGTCGACGCGGACGACGCCGCGGTCGTCGGCGGCCTCGACGGCGGCGAGCACCCGCTCGGCCCACGCGACCTCCGCCTCGTCGGGCGTGAACGCCTCGTTTATCACCTCGACCTGGGCGGGGTGGATGGCCATCTTGCCGTCGTAGCCGAACTGGGCCGCGGTGGCGGCCTCCTCGGCCAGCCGGTCGGTCGCCTCGATGTCGGTGAACACCGTGTCGACGGCGTCGACGTCGGCCGCCCCGGCCGCCAGGACGACCCGCTGGCGGGCGTAGCCGACCTCCTCGCCGCCCTCCGTGCGGGTCGCCCCGATGTCCGCCGAGAGGTCCTCGGCGCCGAAGACGACGGCGTCGACGGCCGGCACCGCCGCGATCTCGTCGGCCGCCAGCACGCCGCGGGCGGACTCGCACAGCGCCAGCAGCGGCAGGTCGGCGCCGCGGGCCCCGAGCAGGTCGTCGACCGCCCGGACGCCGGCCGCCGACTCGGCCTTCGGAATCATCACCGCGTCCAGCCGCGGGTCGCCGTCGAGGACGACGTCGAGGTCGTCGGCCGCCGTCGCGGCGTCGGCGTTGACCCGGACGCAGACCTCGGCGTCGGGGTCGAACCCCGGGTCCGTCAGCACGTCGGCGACGGCGGTCCGGGCCTCGGCCGTCCGCTCCGGGACGACGGCGTCCTCGAGGTCGAACACCACCGTGTCGGCGCCCGCCTCCGGTGCCTTCCGCATCAGTTCCGGCCGGTCGCCGGGCGAGAACAGCACGCTCCTGCGAGCCATGTCCCGACGCACCGGCCGCGGCCTCTTAATCGGCGGTGGTCCGGCGACGACTCCGGCGGGACACGCCGTGGTCCCGCCCGCGGAGCGGGCCGCCGCTCGTAGGTTCACGATAATTTTATACAGCATCGGCTAAAAGATACACCCCATGCGCCAGTCACTCCACACGGCCCGCATGGGCCTCGCCGCGGCGGTGCTGTCCCTCGTCGCCGTCGAGTTCTCCGGCCTGCCGCTGCCGTATCCGAGTTCGCCGACCGTCGGGCCGGTCCCGGTCGACCCGGAACTCCTCGCGCCGGCGCTGTTCGCCCTGGTCGTGGTCGTCGGGGCGTTCCGCGACGGACCCGGGGTCGGCTCGATCGTCACCGGGATTCTCGGCGTGCTGACCCTGTGGGTCGCGACGACGAGCCTGTATCAGGCCTACGGGACCACGACCGGCGTCGCCTGGGGAGCGTTCTTCACCCTCGTCAGCGGCGCCGTTCTGGCCGTCGCCGTGCTCGTCCGGCAGACCGTGCGCCGGGCCGGACGGCCGGCCGTCGTCGACCGGGTACGGACCCGGGTCGGCGAGTGACGGGACACGAGACGGGACGCCGAGGCCGTCGGCGGCTCGCCCCGGCGAGCACCGGCACCCTCTCGCGCTGACGCCCGCGACCGGCAGGCAGCGACCGGCAGGCGACGGGCAGCGCGCGGTGGTTCCGACACCGTTTTTTCGTCGCCGGGCGACCCGGCGGGCATGCCCGGACGGTACTACGAGGAGTTCGAGGTCGGCGAGACCATCGAACACGACAAGCGACGGACCGTCAGCGAGAGCGACAACCAGCGGTTCTGCGACATGACGATGAACCAGCAGCCGCTGCACCTGGACGCGGAGTTCGCCGCCGACTCGCAGTTCGGCGAGCGGCTCGTCAACGGCCTCTACACGATGAGCCTGGCGGTCGGGCTCACCATCCCCGACACCACCGACGGCACCATCGTCGCCAACCTCTCCTACGACGGCGTCGAGCACCCGAACCCCGTCTTCCACGGCGACACCATCCGCGCGCAGACGACGGTCACCGACAAGCGGGAGACGTCGGACGGCGAGCGCGGCGTCGTCACGATGCACGTCGAGGCCTTCGCGGTGAACCGCGACGACGAACTCGTCTGCGAGTTCGACCGGACGGCGCTGTCGTTGAAGAACCCGGCGTAGCGGAATCGGCGGCCGACGGCCGACGGTCGACGGCCGGCAGCCGTCTCAGGGCTGTTCCGCGCCGACGACCGTCTTCCGGGAGGCGTCGGTGAACCGCCGGAACGTCCCGGAGTCGTCGTCGGCAGCCCGGGCCACGGCGGGGCCGAAGTCGTACGTGCCCGTCTGCTCGGGAACCTCGATGAAGTAGTTGACCGTGCCGTCGGCCGGCACGTCGTCGAACTCGACGAACCTGACGCCGTCGGTCGTCTCGACGCCGTCGTAGTCCCCGCCGACGAGTTCCCAGTCGAACGGGATGCGGTCGCGGACCGTCGCCTTCTTGTTCGCGTCGATGTCGAGCGTGACGCGGGCCGTCTGCCCGGCCGTGTAGACGCTCGCGCCGGTCTCCCGGGAGCCGGTCACCGTGAAGAGGTCTTCGGGGTCGGTGCCGCCCTCGTCGTTGCCGACGAGGAAGCTGTCGGAGTAACTATCGAGCGTCTCGAGGTCGTCGTTTTCGGCCCGCTCGACCAGCGCCCTCGCGTCGGCGAATCCGCCGCCGATGTTGTAGGTGCGGTACCCCTCGAGGACGTCGTTGGACGTCGCCTCGACGGTGACGATGACGTCCATCGGGTCCGGGAACTCTCCGTTGTTCTGCTTGTAGGCGTCCATCGTGAGCGCGACCAGCCCGACCAGCACCGGCCCCGACATGCTCGTGCCGGAGAGCTTGCCGTAGAACGGCTCCTGGGCGCTGTCGATCTGTGCCTGCTCGTTACCAACAATGGCGCCGTACCCCTGGAGCGGATCGGAGGGGTTGAGCGTGCTCATGAGGAAGTCCCCGGGTGTCCCCGCGCTCGGCCGGTAGACGCCGTAGGGACGGCTGGTCTCCGGCGGCTCGAAGTACTGCCACGTCAGGGTGTAGCTGACGCCCGTGCTCCGGAACGGGTCGACCTCCAGGACGTAGTTCTCGTCGAGGTTTAGCGACGCGATGACCGTCTCCGTCGTGTTGCCGGTTCCCTGTGTCGAGGAGGCGACGACGTCGCCGTCCTCGCTGCCCTGCCGCAGGAAGAGGTCGAGGTCGTCGGACGGACGATTCCAGGTCAGCTGTGCTCGGATGAAGCCGGGGGTACTGCCGTCGTCGGCGGTCTGCTCCGGCGTCAACTCGTAGAAGTCGCTCTGTCCCGTGTCCGGGCCGACGATGGTCGACCCGCCGGGCGCGAGCGTCCCCGTCTCCTCCTGCTCGCCGCTGGCGGATTTCAGGTTGTCCGGGTCGGTCTCCTGCTTGAAGACCTCCTGGTTCTCGAAGGCCAGCCGCCGGTCGTAGTTGGTCTTGTAGTCGGGGGCGTCGCTGCCGAAGTTCCGGGGGTCGCGACCGCGCGAGGAGAAGTCCGTCACCTCGCGGTTGTCGTTGGTCGCCGCCGACGCCAGGACGTGCGGCGCCTTCCCGTAGTTCGAGAGCGTGTTCGTCCCCGGTCCGCCGTTGCCGGCCGAGAAGACGGGGACGATGCCCTCCTGGAACGCCTCGTAGGTGGCGACGTTCAGCGCGGTCCCCGGGCTGTAGTCGGCGTCGTTGCCGCTGATGGGTCCGTAGGAGTTGTTCACCACCTGGATGTTGTGGCGCCCCTCGCGCTGCAGCTCGATCATGTGGTTGTACGCGCCGACCACGTTCAGCAGGACGCCGCCGCCGAGCGCGTAGACGGTGAGATCGGCGTCGGGGGCCATCCCGCGGTGCTGGCCGTCGCTGGCGCTTCCCTCGCCGGCGATGGACCCGGAGACGTGGGTTCCGTGGCCGGTTCCGCCGGTGTTGGCGGGCCCGACGTCCGTCCACAGCGACTCGTCGCTGTCCAGCGGGTTGGCGAACTGGTAGTTCGCCCGCAGGCTCTCGGAGAAGTCCGGGTGGCTCCCGTCGATCCCCGAATCGAGGACCGCGGCGTGAACCGTCTCGCCGGAGTAGCGGCGGCCGACCGTCTGGACAGCCTCCGCGCCCGTCACCTCGCGGGCGTCCTCGTTGTGGTACTCGAGTTCGTGGTTGGCCTCGACGGACGCGACCGTCGAGAACGTCGAGACCCGCTCGATCTGTTCGCCCGTCATCCGGGCGTACGCGATGGGAAGCTCCGAGAAGGCGTGATACCCGTCCACCAGGTCGAACTGCTCGAGGACGTCCACGTTCTCCTGCCGGCGGAACACGACCAGTACCTCCTGGACGCCGCCGGTCGTGTCGAGCCGGTCGTCCACCGTCGTGTCGGTCGACGCCGCGCCCGTTCCCGAGAACA
>JAHENN010000237.1 GCA_018609665.1 Haloarculaceae archaeon
CTCGGCCTCCAGCGTCCGGATGAACGACTGGGCGCCGCCGACCGACCCGACGAGCGTCAGCGCCGCCGTCGGGTGGATCTGCTCGACCTTCTGGACGTCCTTGTTCGAGACGAACCGCCCGCCCAGCGACGCCCGCATGTCCGTCGCGACGACGACGCCCTCGGCGGTCGTGATGCCGACCGTCGTCGTCCCGGTCTTGTTGACGTTCTCGAGGTCGTCCGCCGAGCGGTCGTTCGAGGGCACCTCCCTGAGTTCGGGCTCGTACGGCGACGCCGTGTGGTCCTGTCCGGTGCGCGGCAACGAGAAGTCTGGCTGTCGCATTACCCGACGGTAGCGGACGGCCGCTGATAAAACCTTCCGGTCAGGCAGTCCTCGCCCGGTCGCGCCGCCGAGCCGGAATCGCGGACGAATCGCGCCCGTGCCGGCGGCTCGCGGCGAGCGGTACCGGACGGTAACTTTCATCCCACCGTGTGACCTCCTTCCGGTGTGATGTCGAGAGAAACAGCGATGATTCCCGGTCGCGCGGACACCGACGACGGTCACGGGGTGGTTGCGCCGTGAGCAACTACCTCGTCGCGATGGAGGCCGCCTGGCTCGTCCGGGACGTCGAGGAGATCGACGACGCCATCGGCGTCGCCGTCAGCGAGGCCGGCAAGCGGCTCAACGACGCCGACATGGACTACGTCGAGGTCGAGGTCGGCGCGACGCCGTGCCCGGCCTGCGGCGAGGCGTTCGACTCGGCGTTCATCGCCGCGGACACGGCGCTGGTCGGGCTCCTCCTGGAGATGGACGTGTACAACGCCGACAGCACCGAACACGCCGCCCGCATCGCCAAAAGCGAAATCGGCGGCGCCCTCCGGGACGTCCCGCTGACGGTCATCGAGACCGTCGAGCGCGAGGACGACTAGGACATGTGGGCCGCGACGTCGGCCTCGGTGATGATGCCGACCAGCCGGCCGTCGTCGACGACCATCACGGCGTCCTGGTGGTTGAGGTGGGCGTTCAGCTCGTCGAGGGTGGCGTCGGGCTCGACGGTCGTGATCGACTCCCGCATCGCCTCGGCCACCGGCAGGTCGCCGGCACTTTCCGACTCCAGCTGGCGGACGTCCGAGTTCGACACGATTCCCTGCGGCCGCCCGTCCCGGACGACCGGCAGCTGCGAGTAGCCCTCCGTTATCATCACGTCGATGGCCTGCCGGACGCTGTCGTCCGGCGCGACCGTGACGACGCCCTCGTGCATGATGTCGGCGGCGTGCATGACGGCGTTTTCCGCCTGGTCGAGGGCGTTGACGATGCGCCGCAGCGTCGACAGCCGGGGGTCGACGTCGCCGCCCTCGATGCGGGCGATCAGCGGCTGGGAGACGTCCGCCCGCTCGGCCAGCTCGCTCTGGGTCAGCTCCAGGTCCGTCCGTCGCTCGTGGAGGTCCGCCGGCGTCGGCAGGTCCATGCCCATGTTCGCAATAACCGGGAGTTATACAAAAGCGTTCTCCCCGCCTACAGTTCCAGCCCCCGCACCGCGACGGCGTCGCCGGCCTCGACCCGGCCGACGACGCGGGCGTCGTCCAGCGCCTCGACGACCGCCCCGGCGTCGGCCTCCGGCAGCGCCGTGAGGAACCCCGTCCCCATGTTGAACGTCCGGTGCATCTCCTCGTCGTCGACGTTGCCCTCCGCCCGGACGAACTCGAACACCGGCTGCGGCTCGAAGGGGTCGTCGACGACGTAGCGGAACTCGCCCATCCGCGAGAGGTTCGTCCAGCCGCCGCCGGTGACGTGGGCGGCGGCGTGGGTCTCGGCGGCGTGCAGCGGCCCCAGCGCCTCCCGGTAGATCCGCGTCGGCTCCAGCAGTGCTTCTCCCACCGTCCGGTCGTCGTCGTACGGGAACGGGTCCGTGTAATCGTGGTTCCGGGTGACCGCCTCGCGGGCCAGCGTCAGCCCGTTGGAGTGGATCCCCGACGACGGCAGCCCGACGAGGACGTCCCCCTCGCGGGCGGTCCCGTCGAACAGCTCCGCCTCGGTCGCGAGGCCGACGCAGGCGCCCGCCAGGTCCAGCCCCCGGATCACCTCCGGCATCACGGCCGTCTCGCCGCCGACCAGCTCCACGCTCGCGCGGTCGGCGCCCGTCGACAGCCCCTCGCCGACCGCCTCGGCGGTGGCGTCGTCGGGCGTCTCGACGGCCAGGTAGTCGACGAACGCGACCGGCGTCACGCCGGCCGCGACGAGGTCGTTGACGTTCATCGCGACGCAGTCGATGCCGACCGTCGAGTAGTCGTCCAGCGCCTCGGCGACGAGCAGCTTCGTGCCGACGCCGTCGGTCGCCAGCGCGAGATACCGGTCGCCGACCTCGACGAGGCCGGCGTAGTCGCCCTCGAACTCCCCGACGGCGCCGACCAGCGCCGCCGTCGCCGCCTCGCTGGCCTCGATGTCGACGCCCGTCTCCGCGTAGGTGAGCCCCTCGTGTTCGGCGGTTCCGGCGTCGTCGAGGTTGTCGGTGTCGGAGCCGTCGGTACCGGTACCGTCGGCCTCGTCGGAGTCGTCGCCCATGCGTCACCCGCCGGCCGACCGGAGCAAAAGCGCGTCGGTCGGCGCCCGGTCAGAACTGCTAGAAGCCGACGAAGAGGAACGCCGCCGCCGCCATCGCGACCGTCCCGACGAACGTGACGGCGAAGACCGGGGTGCTCCAGGCCCGGACCTTCTTGCCGTCCAGCGGGCCGAACGGGATCATGTTGAACGCCGCGAGGACGGCGTTGATCGTGACGCCGAGCCCGCCGAGGTCGCCGAGCGACCCGCCAAGGAGGTACAGCGGGAGGAAGGCCGCCACGAGGACGACGTTCGTCAGCGGGCCGGCGACCGCGATGAGGCCGTTCTGCCGTTCGGTGATCCGACCGCGGTGGTAGACCGCTCCCGGCGCGGCGAAGAGGAAGCCGGCCAGCGCCGCCCCGACGCAGAGCGCCAGCATTCCGTAGTCGGCCCGGAAGCCGGCCACCTGGCCGAACCGGACGGCCACGACCTTGTGGGCGAGTTCGTGCAGCAGGAATCCCACGCCGACGGTGAGCATGCTGATCAGCAGCACCCGGGCGAACGCCGCCGAGGCCAGGGCGCCGACGATGTCCGGGAACACCGGCCGTTCGAGGATGAGGATGCCGAAGGCGACGCCGAGGGCGACCCAGGCGACCGCCAGGTCGCGCAGCTCGTCGGCGGAAAAGCGCACCTCGCCAACCCGGATGGCGCTCACGTCACCACCTCCAGGATGAGCTCGACGCTGTTCTCAGCGCCGGCGAGCATGAGCCGGGCGACGCCGCTGGCGCCCTCGATGCCGGTGCCGGCGAAGAGGTACGGCAGCAGGACCGTCGCGAAGAGGACGCTCCCGACGAAGCTGCCGACGTTCGTCAGCGCGACGACCATGATGAGCCGGAACAGCGGGACGTCGGTCAGCTCCCGCCACAGCTGGCCGAGCGGGGCCTCCTCGTCGGAGACGATCTCGTTCAGCGTCGAGATGTCGCCGACGTTGACCTCGAGGTAGCGCAGCTCGACGTAGCCGGCGAACCAGCCGGGCGCCAGAAGCGGGTTGACGCTCGTCAGCCAGGCGACGCCGCCGCCGACCCCCGCCGACCGCCAGTGGGCGCCGGCCAGCTTCGCCAGCCCGAAGGCGATGAGGCCATTGACGAGGAACCACGCGGCGAACAGCTCGAACAGCAGCCGCCCGGAGGTCCCCTCCACGCCCGTGTACGTCGCGATGGCCAGAAGCAGGAAGAAGACCAGGAAGCCGAACGTGAACAGGTAGCCGAACAGCCTGTAGACGGAAACGCGCCGGCCGGAGGCCGCTCCGGTCAGCTCCTCCATCGCCGGCAGCCGTTCGGGCGCCTGCAGGTACTCCTCGATGCCGGCCCGGTGGCCGGCGCCGACCACCGCGACGACGCGGTTGCCCTGCTCCCGGAGCGCGACGAGCTGGTGGGCGATGTAGGCGTCCCGCTCGTCGATGAGCGCCTCCGCGCCGCCGGGCGAGAAGCGGCGGAACTCCTCCATCATCGCGCCGACGACGTCGGTGTCGGTCATCCGCTCGACGTCGAACTCCTCGAGGTCGTCGTCGGGGGCGAGCCGCGCGAGGGCGGCGACGACGACGGGGCCCAGCAGGAGCCCGACGCCGAGGCCGACGACCAGCGTGTCCAGTATCGCCACGACGATGCCCGGTCCGAGCCCGGCCGGCACGACGAACGGGCCGGCGACGGCGCCCGCGACGACCGTCCCCATCAGGCCGACCGCGACGCCGATTCCGATGCCGACCTCCCGGGGGTCGCCGAGGCCGACCGCCAGGCTGCCGACGAGCTGGAGCTTCTCGACGGCCGACAGCCGCGCCCAGAACCGCTGGATGGTCACCTGGATGTCCCGGTCGACGAGGGCGACGTCGGTGCCCTGCGCCTCCGCGGCCTCGACGGCCGCCTTCATGTCGGCCCCGGGGTCGATGTCGAAGCGGTCGCCGAGCCGCGCCTGCACGTACGACAGCATCCAGTAGGCGAGAAACTGGAAGACGGTGTTGCCCTTCAGCAGGTCACCGGCGTCGAGGTCGTCCGGCTCCTCGCCCTTCAACTGGCGGTAGCGCCCCTCGTCGAGTTCGACCGCGACCACGTCGGGCCGCTCGGCGTCGACGACCTCCTCGACCTCCTCGACGCTCGCCTCGGAGACGTGGGCCGTCCCAACGACCCGGACGGACCCCTCCGCGGCGTTTTCGCTCATTATCGGCACCTGTCGGGCGAGGCGTTTACGTGTAACGGGACGCGGCCGCCGCGGTCAGTTCGGCCGCTCGGTGCCCGGCGACCAGGAGGACTCTCCCGACGGCTCGCGGAACTCCGTCCGGTCGGTCCCGGCTGACGACGTCGAATCCGGTTTCCGGTCGCCCGTGCGCCGTTTGGTACCGTCCGTCGGGCCCAGCGAACTACCCCTACATCGTCGACCGCGGACCGAAGCGACCTTCGGCCGGCGCCCCCTCAGTCCGGCCATGGCGACTCTCGCCGACTCGCGCACGGAGATGACCGAGATGCTGCTGCCGAACGAGACCAACACCCTCGGGCGGGCGCTCGGCGGCGTCGTGCTCCACTGGATGGACATCTGTGCGGCCATCGCGAGCATGCGCTTTGCGGGCACCCAGTGCGTCACCGCCTCGATGGACAACGTCGACTTCGTCAGCCCGATCGACCTCGGGGAGGTGGCGGTGATCGAGGCGTACGTCTTCGCGACCGGCCGGACGAGCCTCGACGTGAAAGTCGACGTCCACGCCGAGGACCCACAGGGCGGCGACCGGCGGCTGGCGACGTCGTCGTTCTTCACCTTCGTCGCCCTCGACGAGTCCGGCCGACCGACGGCGGTGCCGGACGTCGACTGCCCGACGGACGCCGAGGCGGCCAGACGGGAGGCGGCGCTGGAGGAGCGCCGCGAACAGCTCCGGCAGGTCGCCGACCGCCTGGAGGAGGCCTGATCAGTCGAACTCCGGCAGGTCGTCCGGCGCCTCGTACTCCGTCTCCCAGTCGATGTAGTCGGCCTTCAGCGTCCGGCTCACCGTGTCGCCCAGCTCCGCCAGCGCCGCGTTGATGCCGGAGACGGTCTCCCACGACTCCAGCTCCGGGTGGACCTCCCGCTCCTTCCAGTCCTCCGGCAGCCCCGGGGCGTGGTAGCCGACGCGGTCGGCGAAGGCGTCCCAGAAGAAGTCGTAGCCGGCGAACATCTCCAGGTCCCGCATGATGCCGAAGGCCCGCTCGTCGACGTCGGTCTCGGCAGCCCACGCCTCGAAGGCCTGCTCCCAGGCGCCCTCCTCGAGCAGCGTCTCGATTTCCTCGCGCTTGTAGTCGGTGTCGCCGACGACCTCCGCGTCCTCGTACTGGTTGGGGTCGATCTCCTCGAGCCGGGGCGGGTCGGGCGGGTCGGCGTCGATGGCCATACCGTCGGTTGGTCGAGCCGACGAATAACCGTGTCGTCCGGGTCAGAACCGCTCGTAGGTGACCCGGAGCCGGTTGCTCGAGACGACCCGCGGCTCGACGGCGTCGTCGAAGGCGTCCCGGCCGGCGCCCGCCTCGAGGTCGAGGGCGGCGTCCAGCGCCAGCACGCTGAACCGGTAGCGGTTGTCGCCGGGCGTCTCGTGACACGGCGACCGGTAGCCGACGAACCCCTCGTCGTTGCGCCCCTGGACGGCGCCGGGCGGCTCCGCGAGCCGACCGGTCCGCGGGCGGTCGGCGGGGATCGTCAGCGGGTCCTCGGGCGGCAGGTCCCACACCGTCCATATCGTCCCGGGGTCGTACCCCTGGAGCCACTCGCCGAGCAGCGCCAGCGAGGCGGTCCCGTCGGGGACGCCCTCGACGACCAGCGGCGGCGACGCGCCCTCGCCGTCGCAGGTGAACCGCCGCGGCAGCGTCTCCTCGAATGCCGGCGACGACAGCGCCAGCTCGTCCTCCGGGGGCGGCTCGCCGCCGATGGTACAGCCGGCGCTTGCCGCGACCGCCGCGGGGACCGAGGCCAGCAGCGCGCGCCGGCGCATGGCGGCCGTCCGGCCCGCGGGGTAATGACGCGTGTGGTTCGGCGCCGTGCCGTTGATTACGGTGGCCGTCCTCACGCCGAATATGGACGCCGAAATCGTACCGCCCGACCGCCGGCGGTGCCAGCGCTGCGGCCGCACCGACGTCTGGGACGAGTCGGCCGGCAAGTGGGTCATCGCCGTCGAGGACGGCGAACGACGGGTCGGCAACAAACACTGCATCCACGAGTGGGACATCAACGGCCAGTACAACCCGGTGGCCGACGGGGAGTGAGCCGGTGCCGACCGCCTACGTGACGGTGCCGCCGTCGGCGGCCGACGACATCGCGGCCGCGCTCGTCGAGGAGGAACTGGCCGCCTGCGTCAACCGCCTCGACTGCCGGTCGACCTACCGCTGGGACGGCGAGGTCGTCGACGAACCGGAGGTCGTCCTGCTGGCGAAGACCACCGACCGCGGCTACGGGGCGCTCCGGGACCGCGTGGTCGCACTCCATCCCCACGAGGTGCCGTGCGTCAAGCGGTTCGACGAGACGGACCTCCTCGACGCCTTCGGCGAGTGGGTGGCGGCGAGCGTCGACGTCTAGAACGGCGTCGGCAGCAGTGCCTGCTGGAAGACGCCGACCAGGTCCAGCAGGACGACCAGCGACGTCCCGACGAGGATGCCGACGGCCGGCGGGTCGAGGTGGGTGTCGGCGTGGGCGTAGAACAGCCGCTGGGCGAGTTCGGCGGCCAGCGCGGTCACGACGCCGAAGGCGGCCCCGACGAGGAGGGCGACCGCCAGGCTCGTGGCGGCCGCGAACGCCGCCGGCGTCGACGCCTCGCCCGACAGCCCGACGACCGCCAGCGACGACACCAGCGCCGCGTGGTGGGTGACGGGGACCCGCTCGACGCCGGCGCAGTGAAACAGCAGCGTCGCGGCCGCCAGCCCGAACGCGAGGAACGGGCTCCCGGTCCGGTGGGTGAGGAAGGCGCCGACGACGCCGACAACGGCCCCGAGCAGCGCGACCCGCTCCCACTCGTACTGGTGGGGGAGCCACGGCTCGACGGCGAACCGGCGCCGGTCGTCGCCGCCGTCGCCCCCGGCCCGGGGCGGCCGCCGGACCCGGCGCTCGTAGGGCGTCATGTCGAGCGGCGTCTCCCCGCGGACCGTCCCGACCAGCGGGAACCCGAGCAAGAGCCGGTGCAGCAGCCCCGAGGCGACGATCCCGAAGAAGATGGGGTCGAACGGCAGCCCCAGCCGGACCGACGCCGCCACGAGGCCGACGCCGACGACGCCGAAGGCGCCGCCGACGACCATCACGTCGGCCCGCGGGCCGAGCGCGGCGGTGACGTGTTTGGCCTCGTGGTAGTCGAAGTCGGAATCGAGATACCCCTGGCGGGCGGCGAAGGCGGTCGCGGCCGCCCCGCCGGCGAAGGCGACGTGCGGCCCGAACAGCGGTCCGAGGCCGGTGAGGGCGGTCAGCCCGCTCGACCCCAGCGCCGCCGGGTCCCCGCTCGGCCCCGGGACGGTCTCGGCGGCGACGTCGACGGCCTCGCCGACGACGACGAGCACGCCCGCCAGCGAGAACGCCTCGAGAGCGCCGACTGCGGCGCCGAAGGCCCCGCCGGCGAAGGCGACGACGACCAGCTCCAGCGGGTCAGCCACCCTGACCACCCGTGGACGTCAACGACATGGGTGGCCGGTGGTTCGCCGAGCCGCATAGCGTTGGCGGTTCGGCCGGCCGCCGGGCGTCAGCCCTCGGGCACCGGCGGCGACCAGGAGTGGCGGTCGGCCACGAACCGGAAGAAGCCGGGGAAGCCGTGGTCGTGGCCGAGGAGTTCGGCGGCGAAGGCGTGCTCGCCGGGGTCCCCGAAGCCGCCGGAGCCGACGAGCCGCCGCAGCACCTCCTCGACGTCGTCCGTCGCGCCGTCGAAGGCGTCGACGAAGCCGGCCGGCGTGTCGTCGAACCGCTCGTCGAACCTCGTCTCGGCCCGCTCGTAGGCCGTCTCCAGCCACGACTCGACGGCCGCCTCCCGGCGCCGCTCGTAGGCACCCCGGAGCCGCTCGAACTCGCCGGCGCTGAGCGGGTCCGTCGCCGACAGGAAGGTCACCAGCGTCACGGCCGTCTCCCGGACGACCGGGTGGTCGGCGTCGGCGCTCGGGAGCCGCAGCTCCGCGACCGTCTCGCCGCCGGCGCCCATCGCCGCCGCGTAGCCGTCGTCCGCTCGCCGCAGCGACAGCGTCCCCCGGAAGCGGCCGTGCCGGAACAGCCGCTCGACGCCCTCCCCGCGACGCCGGCCGTCCGTCGCCGTCCAGTTCGTAATCCCGAGGTCGGCGAGCGGCGGCGTGAAGAGCGTCGGCGACAGCAGCAGTTCGACCAGCTCGACGTGGCTCAGCGCGTCGACGCAGGGAATCCGCGAGAGCGCTCGCAGCGCCCGCTCTTCGTCGTCGACCGTCGCCTGCCGGCCGCAGGACTGGCAGGCGACCGTCCGGGGGGCGTCGGGGTGTTTCCCGGTCGTCGTCGGGAGGTGGTCGCCGGCGGAGACGTCCGGGGGTTCCCGCCGGGCACAGGAGACCGCCGCCAGCTCCTCGAGGGCGCGCCGGATCGGCGTCTCGGCGACGACCGCGTGCTCGACCGCGACGCCGCAGTCCCGGCACCGAACGACCCGCTCCCGGGGGTGCAGCTCCGGGCTGTGGTCGCCCGCGGCCGCCGGGTCGACGCCGAAGTCCTCGATGGTCGTCGACCGGGCGTCGCGGCTCGCCATGCGTCGGCTTCGCGGCTCGGCTCAAAAACGGTACGCCCGATATCGAGCGACGACTCCGCCGCACACGGCTCGATACGGACCCGGCGTTTAAGCCGTCGTGTGCCCGTCTCCCGGACGTGAGATAGCGCATGGGCGACCTCGACCCCAACGAGTACGACCTCGGCGAACTCCGCGACGCGGCCGGCGGGCGCCAGGGGGCCGGCGACCGTGGCCGCGAGGCCGAGGTCGACCCCGAGCCGGAACGGGAGCGAGAGCGGGAGCCGACCGGCACGGAGTCGGCGTCGACGGCCCGGCGGCTCGAGGTGTCCGTCTCGACGGAGGCCGACGCCGAGACCGACGTCGAGGCCGACGCCGCAGGCGACGAGCGGCACCGCGAGCCCGGCCGCACGGACCCGGCCGACGGACTGGACCGGGAGACGCTCTCCCGGCTCGACGGCGACGCGAGCCGGCCGTACCTGTCGCGGATCCCGGAGGGGTACGACGCCCAGCTCGACGTGCTGGAGTGGCTCGACGGCCTCGTGGAGCGGGGCGGCGTCGAGGCGACCCACGAGGCGCTCGACCACTACGAGGCGGTCGGGTGGCTGTCGGCGGACAGCCGGGCCCGGCTGGAGACGTTCCTCGAGGGGCTGGCGGACGGCGGCGCGCCGCCGGGCGGGTCCCTCGGCGTCGCCGCCCACCGCCGCAGCCTCACCTACGTCGCCCGGCTGACGAGTCGGCTGGAGTGACGGCCGGTCCGGCGCCGACCCGGTGGAAGGTATTTTACTGTCCCGGTAGGAGCATGGAGTCATGGGAGACGACGACGCACCCGACGAGTCAGACGCGGACGCAGGCGCAGACCCAGACGCAGGCGACGAGCCGGCGGCCGACGGCGGGCCGGTGCCGGTCGGCGTCAAGCTCGGCAGCACCCGGACCGTCATCGTCTATCCGTCGCCGTCCGGCGACGGGACGGAGGTCGTCCGGACGCTGACCTGTCTCGCCACCTACGAGGACGTCCTCACCGGCGAGGAGCGGGTGCTGTACGGCGACGAGGCCGCCCGGGAGTACCCCGACGAGGTGCAGTTCATGCTCCGGTCGGGCCTGCCGGAGGACGCCGAGAGCGTCGAGATGGCCTCGCGGTTCTTCGACGCGGTGCTGGAGGCCAACGACGTGCCGGAACACAGCACCGTCGTCTACGCCATCCCGACGATCGACAACGAGGCGGGGCTGGCGAACCTCCAGCAGGTCGTCGAGGAGAGCCGCATCGGCGGCGAGCTGGTGCGGAGCTACCCCGAGTCGCTCTGCGGGGCGCTGCCGGCCTTCGACGACCCGCTGGGCGCCATCGACGACATCTTCGTCGCGGTCAACATGGGGTCGACGAACCTCGAGGTCTGTGCCTACCGCCGCGGCGAGCAGCTGGCGCCGATGTCGACGGGGTCGGTGACGGGCAACGAGGTCGACCGCCGCATCGCCAACTACGTCGAGGAGGAAACCCAGGGCCGGGTGAACATCGACCCGACGACGGCCCGCGAGTACAAGGAGGAACACGCCGACTTCGACGCCTTCGAGCCGTTCACCGACGTCATCCAGCAGCCCGGCGGCGGCGCCCACGAGTTCACCATCGAGGACAGCGTCATGGACGCCTGCAACGAGTACGTCGACGCGGCCGTCGACGAGGTGGCCAACGCCTTTCTGCCGGAACTGGCCAACGACAACATGAAAATCTACAACCTCGCCCTCGAGAAGCCGGTGGTGCTCACCGGCGGGATGGCGTGTCTGTCGGGCATCGTCGACGTCTTCGAGGAGCGGCTGAGCGACGCGCTCCAGCGGGACATCACCGCCGGCCACCCGGACCGGCCGGACCTGGCGGCCGCACAGGGCGCACACGCCGTCGCCGAGCACCTCAACCGGAGCCTCTGAGTCCGGCGCCGAGCCCGTCCGAACGCCTTTGTCGCCGATGGGCCAACGCCGGCCATGGGGCTGGACCCCGGCGAGATCGCCCGCGTCGACGTCGCCGACGACTCCCCCGACCCGGCCGACTGTCTGCCGCCGGGCGAGGAGCCGCTCGCCCGTGCGGAGCTCTCGCCGGGGTGGGTCGCCGTCACCGACCGCGAGCTGCTGGCGTACCGCCCCGGCCGAGAGCCACCGCTCGTCCGTGTCCCGCGGCCGAACGTCACGGGCCTGTCGGTCCGCCGGGCCGGCGCCCGGCGGGTCGTCGGCTACGTCCCGGCGGTGGCGGCCGGCGCCGTCGTCGCCCTCCTGGCCGGCGGGCTGCTGCTGGCCGTCGACCCGACGGCGTTCGTCACCCTGCCGGACGCGCCGGGCGTCGAGCCGGTCGCGCGGCTCGTCGGCGCCTTCGCCCGCGGGCTGCGGCTGCTCGGGACGGTGCTGCTGTTCGCCGGACTGTTCGGGCTGCTGTCGGCCGCCGCCGCCGTCGGCTACTGGCTGCTGTCGCGGTCGGTGACGCTCCGCGTCGAGCGCGGCGGCGCCGACCCGGTCGAGTGTCCGACCACCCGCGGCGCAGGCCGGCGGGCGCTGCGGACCCTCGCGGCGGCGCTCGACACGGACGCCGATGGCGGTGGCGATGTCGACGCCGGGGCGGAATCGGAGCCAACGACGGAGCCGGAGCCGGACCTGGACCCAGAGCCGGCGCCGGACCCCGCGAACGCCGACGCCGACGCCGGGCCGGAGACGGACGGCGTGCCGGACGACGGCGAGTCGCGGTCGGACCCGGAGCCGGGACCGGGGACGGACGCCGACCCCGACTGAGCGGCCGCCGGCCGCAGCGCCCCTGGCGGCCGAGGCGGCCGTCCCAACCGGGAGGTTCTTGACCCGTCGTCGCCACCGCCCCGTCATGCATCCGCGCGCCGAGGAGTTCGCACGCCGGGCGGCCGACGACCACGGCTTCGACGTCGACGTCCACGAGTTCCCCGAGGGGACGAAGACGGCGGCCGACGCGGCCGCGGCCGTCGGCTGCGACGTCGCACAGATCGCCAGCGGCATCGTGCTGTCGGCCGACGGGGAGCTGGTCGTCAGCATCACCAGCGGCGCCAACCGGGTCGACGAGTCGAAGCTGGCCGCCCTCGTCGGCGCCGGGTCGGCGTCGATGGCCGACGCCGACGACGTCAAGGCGACGCTCGGGTGGGCCATCGGCGGCGTCCCGCCGTTCTGCCACGAGGCCGACGTCCCGGTGTTCATGGACGAGACGCTGACCGACCACGAGGAGGTGTGGGCCGCCGCCGGCACGCCCGAGGCGGTGTTCCCCATCGCCCCCGGCCGGCTGCGGGAGCTGTCGGGGGCGACCGTCGCCGACGTCGCGGAGTGACCGCGACGGTTTTGTCGGCGGCGGCCCTCCGACCGGCATGAGCGACGCCGCCGAGACCGCGGCCCGCGTCGTGTTCAGCTACGACCCCGGAGCCATCGACGACGTCTCGCGGTACTGGGTCGAGGACGAACTGTCGAAGGAGCGCTTCGAGGGATACCTCCGCCGGGCGCACGACGCCGTCGCCGAGGGCGAGGAGCTCGAGGAGTTCGTCTCGAAGGGCTGCGGCGTCCCCGTCGACGTGCGGCTGCGGGTCGAGCGACTCGAGGGCGGGGCGGCCGTCGGCAGCGAGACGACCGTCGAGATTCGTCGCCGGGAATGACCTCGACGGCCGACGGTGAGCGGTCGGTGCCCGGTAGCCGGTGACTCGCGGCCGGCGGTCCCGTCCTGCTGCGGCCCGGCGCTGTCCCCGAAATACGTCAGTCGGCCGCCCGCGGTCGGCACCCGCCTGGCACAGAATTATGTCGGTCGGTGCCCTACGTTCGTGTGGAGCCCTCGGGCTCCGTAGTGTCACAGGGGGAGTTCTTCCCCCATCTGTTTGTGCGGGAGTTCCTCGACGAGTGACTCGTGGGCGCGACGGCCGTCGAGCGCCGCCTCCGGCAGGGTCCCGACCGGGCAGTCGCACATCCGCTCGAGCTCCGCGGGGTTGGTCCGCTCGGCGACCGACTCGCCGCCGTAGCGGTCGAGCGCGACCCCGAGGACGTCGACGCCGCGCCGGCGCAGCGCCTCGACGGTCAGGGCCGTGTGGTTCAGCGTGCCGAGCCCCGGGCGGGCGACGACCAGCGCCGGCACCGACAGGTCGGCGACGAGGTCGACGATCTCTCGCCGGGGGTCGTTCGACAGCGGCACCCGGAGGCCGCCGGCGCCCTCGAGGACGCCGACCTCGGCGGCGTCGAGCGCCGCGCGGGTCTCCGCCAGGAGCGGGTCGTACGCGACGGGGTC
>JAHENN010000238.1 GCA_018609665.1 Haloarculaceae archaeon
ATCAACAAGTACAACGGCGTCCGCTTTACCGCGGACGAACTCGCCGAGAAGATCGGTGGGGCACTCACCGAGGCCCCGGAGGTACCACAATGAGCTCAGACGTACGTTTCACCGACTTCAAATCCGACAAGCAGCCCACCTGGTGTCCCGGATGCGGCGACTTCGGGACGATGAACGGCATGATGAAGGCGCTTGCCAACACCGGCAACGACCCCGACAACACGTTCGTGGTCGCCGGCATCGGCTGTTCCGGCAAGATCGGGACCTACATGCACAGCTACGCGCTGCACGGGGTCCACGGCCGGGCGCTGCCGGTCGGCACCGGCGTCAAGATCGCCAACCCCGAACTCGAGGTGATGGTCGCCGGCGGCGACGGCGACGGCTACTCCATCGGGGCCGGCCACTTCATCCACGCCGTCCGCCGCAACGTCGACATGACCTACGTGGTGATGGACAACCGCATCTACGGGCTGACGAAGGGCCAGTTCTCGCCCACCTCTCGGGAGGACTTCGAGACCTCCACGAGCCCGGACGGCACCAACCAGCAGCCGGTCAACCCGCTTGCGCTGGCGCTCGCCGCCGGCGGTACGTTCATCGCACAGTCCTTCTCCTCGGACTCCCAGCGGCACACCGAAATCGTCCAGGAGGCCATCGAACACGACGGCTTCGGCTTCGTCAACGTCTACTCGCCGTGCGTGACGTTCAACGACGTCGACACCTACGACTACTTCCGGGACGCCATCGTCGACGTCGGCGACGAGGAGTTCGGCCACGACCGCACCGACTACGACGCCGCCAAGGACCTCATCATGGACCGCAACAAGGAGTACCAGGGCGTCATCTACCAGGACGACAGTTCCGTCGGCTACGAGACCCGCGAGGGCGTCACCGAGCCGATGACCGAGATTCCGGACGGCGCTCCCGACGACGCGATGGACCTCGTCCGGGAGTTCTACTGACCCCGGGCGACGGACACGTCGCTCGCCGCGCTCCGAGGCCGTCGGCCGTCGGACGGTCGGCCCTTTTTTTGCAGCTCGGTCCGAGCCGCGGGTGCCGCTCCGCGTCGAGAGTTCCTTCGATTCGGCGAGGCGAGGTTCGTCCGGAGGTTTATCAACGGGAGCGCGGCCAGACGGCCCGTGACCTGAACGTCACCGACGGCCCGCCGGGGCCGGTGTGCGGAACACGGGCCGTCGACCGGACGAGCGTTCCGCCTGCTCGCTACTCGCCGCTTCCCGCCCGACCGGAGTCGGCGAGGCGGCCCTCGTACTTCGACAGCGACGTCTCGAGGGCGGCCTCGGCGTCGACGTCGAGCTCCGAACAGAGCGCCAGCAGCGCGAACAGCGCGTCGCCGAGTTCGTCCTCCGGGACGTCGACCGTCCCGGGATCGGCGCCGTACGCCGTCGAGGTGCAGACCGCCTTGGCGACCTCGCCGAGTTCCGAGACGGTGTCGAGCAGCCGGTACGCTGCCGGCGCGTCGAGGTCGTGCTCCGTCACGAAGGCCGCCACCTGCGACTGTGTGTCCATGCCGACGGGCCACGTCGCCCGGCTATAAACGTCCGGCGGCCCAACCGCAGGCATGGACGTCCTCGGGGACCTCATCGGACGGGACTGCCGCTCGGAGGCGGCGGCGCTGCGGGCGGCGGCCGTCGACCGGGAGTACGACTACCGGCGGTTCTGTACGAGCGCCTGGAAGGTCGGGAACTTCCTCCGGCACCTCGGCGTCCGGGGCGGCGACGGCGTCGCCGTGGCCGACGACCCGCTGCCGGAGGCCGTCCTGACGCTGTACGGCGCCGCGCTGCTGGGCGGCGTCGTCCGCTTCGACCCGCCGACCGCCCCGAACGACGACGTCCGAGCCGTCGTCGTCCCCGAGTCGGCGCTCGACGACTACGACCTCGAACCCGGCACGAAGCCGGTGGTCTACGGCGACCAGCACCCGGACCCGTCGGTGGCGTACTTCGAGCGGGACGTCTGGAGCGAGAACCCCACGATGCCGCCGGACGTCATTGCGTCCGAGAATCCGCTGCTCCGGACCGACGAGGCGACGTACAGCCACGGCGAGGTGGTCCGCGCGGCCGAGGCGGTCGTCGAGCGGACGGGCCTCGACGCCGGCGACGAGGTCGGCGTCGTCGCTGCCGCGTCGTTCGCTGATCCGGGCGTCGTCGCCGCGGGACTGGTCGCGCCGGTCGTCGCCGGCGGCACGGTGGCGGTCGGCTCGGCCGCCGACAGCGACGTCGTCGTCGGTCCCGACGGCGACGTCGACCCCGAAACGGTGCTCGGCCCGTAGGACGGGCCGTCAGACGCCGGTCGACGGCATCAGTCCTCGGGAAACGACTCCCAGAAGACGTCCGGCAGCTCCCGGTCGGGGTTCTCCTCGAGGTAGTCCTGCTTCGTCACGTTCGCCTCCTCGATGAGGGAGGCCGCCTCGCCGGCCCAGAGGTAGAACCCGATGAGCGTATCGCGGCGCATCCGCTCGAGGTCGACGGAGTGGTACGCCTTGACAATGCCGCCGTCCTCCCGGTTGAGTTCCGAGCGCCGCAGCAGCCCGAGGTCGACCAGCTTGTTCAGGTACCGCGTGACGGTGCTGCGGTCGTAGCCGAGGGCGTCGGCGACCTCGCTCGCCGACAGCGGTCCCTCGCCGATGACACAGAGACAGATGTCCAGCCCGGCCTTCGGGAGGCCGAACGCGTCCAAGAGCACCTGCCGGACGTCCGGCGGCTCGACCTCCATCTCGACGTCCGTGACCGGCTCCATCGGCTCGTCGTGGCAGGCCATCGGCGGATCGTCGCTCCCCAGCGCCAGCACGGTGTTGTCGCAGTCGGGGCACTAGAAGATGGTGTAGCGGCTCGACGCCGGGTCGTACTCGACGGATTCGTCGCCGCCGGTCTGGTCCGTGGTGTCTGACATCGAAGAGTCCGTTCGTTGTGATACGGTATCGAACGGCGAGGAATATAGTTACCGGAGCTTACGGGCCCGCGTCGACCGCCGACGGGTCGACGACCACGGTGCCGTCGGTGTCGAGCGCGAGCAGCTCCTCGCCGGTCACCGTCACGCGAACGCCGGTCGGGCGGTGGAGCGCCAGGTCGCAGGCCGCCAGCCGCTCGACGTGCTTCGCGACGCGGTCCTCCTCCGCCTCCAGCGAGGCGGCGAGTTCTCCGACGGTGGTCGTGCACTCCGCGTCGGCGTCGCTCATCGCGGCGAGCCGCTCGAGGACCTGGCGTCTGCGTACGGTCATTTCGGGGCAGGCACCGACGGCACGGCGGGGTCGACTGTCTGACTATCGGGGCGGGCCGCGCCGTCGCGTCCGCCGGTCGGGCGTCACCGGACGCTGTGCGGAGGCGTCACCTGGCGATACGGGGCGGCTCGCGCCCGCGACGCGCGGGCGTCAGGGACCCGTGGGCTCAGTCGTCGGCGGGCGAGGCGTCGCCCGACGACGTCACCTGGGCGCGCTCCATCTCGTAGCTCAGCCGGTGGGGCATGAGGCTGAGGACGCGGACGATGGCCGCCAGCGCGATGAAGATGCCGAGCAGGATGTGGCCGACGCCGCCCAGCTTGAGCCACAGCAGCACCGAGGGGAAGCTGTGGATCGACGCCAGCTGGCCGTTGAGCGCGCCGTCACCGGCGCGGTCGGGGCCGCCGCCGGCCAGGCTGTGTTCGGTCTGCCCCGAGAAGAACGAGTCCAACAGCGGGTGGAACTCGGTCAGCTCGAGGAACAGTGCGAAGCCGATGAGCAGGTATCCGACGGCGGCGAAGACGGCGCCAACGACGAGCATCTTCTTGACCGAACTGATGGTCGACTCGATCTCCGCGGCCGGCAGCCGGTCGATGTCTTCGATCGTTTTGCTTGCCATGACTACACCCGCCCGTTCGACACCGACCGTATAGTAAGCGGCCAAGGCGTGCAGACCCGTTCCAGCGCTCCGAAGAATTTATATACATCTTCCCGACCCGTCTTCGGGCGAACCGACGGGCGCACGAACCGGCACCCGCAGAGGCGACGGCCTCCGGCGGCGAGGACGGTCGATCATACGGCTCGCCCGCCGCCCCCGGAACGCGACGTCGGGGGTGAGCCGACGGTAACCCGGTTTCCCCGGCCTCGCATAGCGCTTATACTTACCAGACGTAACTTGGTATGTGGATATGTCCGAAGCGAAATCCCGCGACGACGCGGGACGCGACGCCGGGGTGTCGGTCGACGTGCTGGTGTTCGGCGGCGGCACCGGCAACAAGATCGCCTCGGCGGCCGCCGCGGCCGGCCGGGAGACCGTCCTCGTCGAGAAGGGCCCGCTCGGCGGGACCTGCCTGAACCGCGGCTGCAACCCCTCGAAGATGCTCATCGCCCACGCCAACCGGGTCAACGCCGTCGCCGACGCCGACGAGTTCCACGTCGACGCCGAGCTCGACGGCATCGACACCGAGGCCGTCGTCGAGGAGGTCCACGGCACGCTCGGCGGCATCGCCGAGGGAATGGCCGACGCGAAACGCGCCGAGGAGAACCTCACGCTCGTCAACGCGGAGGGGACGTTCGTCGACGACCGGACGGTCCGCGCCGACGGCGTCGAGTACACCGCCGACGAGGTGCTCGTCGCCGCGGGGACGCGCCCGCTGGTCGTCGACGCCATCGAGGGGCTCGATTCGGTCGACTACCTCACGAGCGAGGAGGCGCTGCGGCTGCGCGAACCGCCCGAGCGGCTCGTCGTCCTCGGCGGCGGCTACATCGCTGCGGAGCTCGGCTACTACTGCGACGCGCTCGGCACGGAGGTCGCGCTGATCCAGATGGAGGAGACACTACTGCCGCGCGAGGACGGAGAGGTTGCCGACCGGTTCACCGCAATTGCGGAGGAACGACACGACGTCTACACGGGATACCGCGTCACGGCCGTCGACGGCTCCGACGGCACCGTCACGGCGACGG
>JAHENN010000239.1 GCA_018609665.1 Haloarculaceae archaeon
ACGGCCCGCCGGACGTACTGGTCACCTCCGGCGCGACGGCGCGGGCGGTGCTGACGCCCGACGCGACGCTGCACGTCAACTACTGTCACTCCCCGCCGCGGTGGCTGTACGACCGCTACCACGACCGAATCGCGGACCTGCCGGCGCCGCTGGCGCTGGCGGTCCGGCCGGCGCTGCGCTACCTCCGCACCCGCGACGGAGCCGTCGACAGCCGCGTGGACGCCTACCTCGCCAACTCCCCCGTCATCGCCCGGCGGCTGTGGAAGTTCTACGGCCGCGACGCAGAGGTGGTGTACCCGCCCGTGGACGTGGGGCGCTACGAGGCCGGTCCGCGGGGGGAGTTCTACCTTCACGTCGGCCGGCTCGATAATGAAAAGGGCGTCGAGGCGGTCGTCGAGGCGTTCGCGGGCCTCGACCGGGACCTCGTGCTCGTCGGGCCCGACGGGGACGCGACAGCGGCCGTCGAACGACTGGTCGCGGCCGCCCCGAACGTCGAGCGCCGGGGGTTCGTCCCCGGGGACGAGAAGCGGGACCTGCTCTCGCGCTGCCGGGCGGTCGTGTTCAACGGCGCCAGCGAGGACTTCGGCATCGTCCCCATCGAGGCGCTGGCAAGCGGGAAGGCCACCCTGGCACGGGACGAGGGGTTCCCCGGGTTGTTCGTGCGCGAGGGGGAGACCGGCCTGCTCCACGACGGCACCGCCGCCGGCATCCGGGACGCGGTCGAGCGGTTCGAGGCTGACCCGTTCGGCCCGGACCCCGCCGCTGCCGAGCGGTTCTCCCGGGACCGCTTCGAGCGGGAACTGCGCGGGGCGCTGGCCGACCGGCTCGCCGAGTTCCGCGAGCGCTTCGCAGTGGACGCATGAGCGGGCTCCGGGTCGGCCTGCTGAACGCCTACTTCCTCCGGCCCAACCCCGGCGGCGGGGAGCTCCACACGGAGCAGCTCGCGCGGGCGCTGGAGCGCCGCGGCCACGAGGTGACGGTGTTCACCGACGAGCCGCGCGAGCGCCGTCCGGTCGAGGGGCTGGACGTGCGCACCTACCGGACGCCGGCGAAGCTGAACCCCGTGAACGAGCTGGCACTGGCCCGGCGGGCCCGCCCCGCCCTGCGGGAGTGTGACGCCGTCGTGCTCACCGACGAGGCCGCATTCGACGCCGTCACGCTGGACGTGCCGACGGTCATGGTGTTCCATCTCGTCTGGCACGGCTGGGTCGCCCGCACGGGGCTGGCGCGCACCCTCAGGGAGAAGCCACAGGCGCTCCTCTACCGGGCGATGGAGCGCCGTATCGCCCGCGAGGCCGACGCGGTGGTCGCCATCTCGGGGAACGTCCGAGAGGACATCGAGCGGGTCGGC
The DNA here is from genome assembly GCA_018609665.1 of Haloarculaceae archaeon. GTDB lineage: Archaea > Halobacteriota > Halobacteria > Halobacteriales > Haloarculaceae > Natronomonas. Next base: position 1,352 of record JAHENN010000239.1, read on the forward strand.
GGTGCCGACCCGGAGCGGCTCCACGACATCCCCAACGGGGTGGACGTGGAGCGGTTCCACCCGGATGCCGCCGACCGCGCCGGGCGGTTCACCGTCCACTTCCAGGGGCGGCTGGTCGGGATGAAGAACCCGGACCTGCTGGTTGAGGCCGTCGCCCGCTCGGCGGGTGACTGGCGCCTCACCGTCGGCGGCGACGGCCCGCTCCGGGAGGACCTGGAGCGGCGCGCCCGGGCGGCGGGGGTCGCCGACCGCGTCGACCTGCTGGGCTACGTCCCCGACGAGGACCTGCCGGCGACGTACGCGCGGAGCCACGTGTACGCGCTCCCATCGGACTACGAGGGGATGCCGCTCACAGTGCTGGAGGCCGCGGCCGCCGGCTGTGCGCTGGTGGCCTCCCCCCGGGCGGCGACGGAGTTCGTCACCGGCGAGGTGGGGCGGGTCGTGGAGCCGGACCCGGACGCGCTGGCGAGTGCACTCGACGACCTCGCGGCCGACCCGGAGACGGCTGCCCGGCTGGGGGCCGCCGCCCGCGAGCGCGCGGAGGGGTACTCCTGGGACGCGGTCGCCGGGCAGTACGAGTCGCTGCTGGCGTCGCTGACCCAAAGGCACTAGACGGCGCCGCCGCACCCCGACGCATGGAGACGGGACACGCCGTCCGGGCGGCCGACGCCCGGGACGCCGCCCTCCCGCCGGAGTCGGTGGAGCTCGTCGTCACCTCGCCGCCCTACCCGATGATAGAGATGTGGGACGACACGTTCCGGGCGCAGTCGGCAGACGCGGACGCGGCGCTCGCGGAGGGCGACGGCCCGGCGGCGTTCGCGGCGATGCACGAGGTGCTCGAACCGGTGTGGGAGCACGTCGCCAGGGCGCTCGTGCCGGGAGGTATCGCCTGCGTGAACGTCGGCGACGCCACCCGGTCGGTCGGCGGGGAGTTCGGGCTCTACCCCAACCACGTCGCTGTCGCCCGCCGGCTCCGGGCGGCCGGGCTCCGCCAGCTCCCGGGGGTGCTGTGGCGCAAGCCCGTCAACCGCGCAACGAAGTTCATGGGCAGCGGGATGCTCCCCCCCAACGCCTACCCCACCCTCGAACACGAGCACGTGCTGGTGTTCCGGAAGGGCGGCACCCGGCGGCTCCCGCCGGGCGACGATGCCCGCTACGAGTCGGCGTACTTCTGGGAGGAGCGCAACCGCTGGTTCTCGGACCTGTGGGAGCTGGCGGGCGAGTCCCAGGCGATGGACGGGGGCCGCGAGCGCTCCGGGGCGTTTCCCGTGGAACTGCCGCTGCGACTGGTGCGGATGTTCTCCCTGCTGGGCGACACCGTCTGGGACCCGTTCTGGGGCACCGGGACGACGAGCCTCGCGGCGATGCTGGCCGGGCGGGGGTCGGTCGGCCACGAGATAGACGACCGGCTGCTGGAGGCGTTCGCGGACCGGCTGGAGGGGCTGGCCGACCGCTCGCGCCGGCGGGGCCGCGAGCGGCTGGCCCGCCACGCGGAGTGGGCCGACGGGCGCGACGACCTCGGCTACGCCGCCCGGCACTACGACTTCGACGTGATGACCAGACAGGAGCGCCGCATCAGGCCCCGGCGGGTGACCGACATTGAGGAGGGCCATCCGGGGAGCCCGCTCGCGTCGCCGGCGGCTGGCTACCGCTGTGAGCACGCCCCGGTCGACTTTTGAGGCGGGCCGCCCACCCCCGGGCATGGAGTTCGACTCGTTCCTGCTGGCGGCCGCCACCGGCGACCTGAGCGAGGAGCCGGCCGCCCGGGAGCACGCGGACCTCGTCGAGTTCCGGATGGACCTCGGGGAGGCACCCCTGGACCAGCTCGCGGAGTACGACGGCGACCTGCCGCTGCTGGCGACCAACCGCGTCGAGTGGGAGGGCGGCGAGGCCGAGGCGGAGGGGCGGCTGGCGGATCTCGCGCTGGCGGCGGAACACCCCCGCGTGGAGGCTGTCGACGTGGAGCTGTCGTCCGTGGCCAGCGGCGGGGGAACCGACGTCCTCGAGCGGGCCCGCGAGGTCGGCGCGAAAGTGGTGGTGTCGGTCCACGAGTTCGAGGGGACGCCGGAGCCGGCGGAGCTACGGCGCCTGCTCGAGCGCTCCGCGGGGCACGGCGACGTCGCCAAGCTGGCGACGACCGCCGAGGACCTGGACGACGCCCTCTCGCTGCTGGCGGCCACCCGGTCGGCGACGGAGGCGGGCCACACCGTCGCGACGATGGCGATGGGCGAGGCTGGCAGACACACCCGCGCGGTGGCGCCGGTGTACGGCTCGCGGCTCGGCTACGCCCCGGTCGACGCCGCGCGGGCGACCGCCCCCGGACAGTACGACCTCGCGACGCTGCGGTCGCTCGTCGACGGGCTGCTGGACGGGACCCGGTAGCCCGCCGGCACGGGGTCGGCGCGGACCGGTCGTGCATCATCGTTTTCCGGAGACGATTTCGGAAATTTCGACACAGTTAACGGTTCAAGCGAACAATCGTTCGTCGTGAGCAAATCCAACCAGGACTGGTGGCCTGAGAGGCTGGATCTGAGCGACCTCGAGCGGAACGCCCGCGACGCCGACCCGATGGACGACTTCGACTACGGCGAGGCGTTCCGGGAGCTCGACCTGGAGGCGGTGAAGGCCGACATCGAGGAGGTGATGACGACGCCGCAGGAGTGGTGGCCCGCCGACTACGACCACTACGGGCCGTTCTTCATCCGGATGGCGTGGCACAGCGCCGGCACGTACCGCGCCAGCGACGGCCGCGGCGGCGCCGCCGGCGGCCAGCAGCGGTTCGCGCCGCTCAACAGCTGGCCCGACAACGCGAACCTCGACAAGGCGCGGCGGCTGCTGTGGCCGGTCAAACGGGAGTACGGCCGCAGCCTCTCGTGGTCGGACCTGATGATCCTCGCCGGCAACGTCGCCATCGAGTCGATGGGGTTCTACACCTTCGGCTTCGCCGGCGGCCGCGAGGACGACTTCGCGCCCGACGAGTCCGTCGACTGGGGCCCGGAGACGGAGCTCGAGACCAACGAGCGGTTCGAGGAGCCCGGCGAGATCCAGGAGGGGCTGGGCGCCTCGGTGATGGGGCTCATCTACGTCAACCCCGAGGGGCCAGACGGCCAGCCGGACCCGACCGCGTCGGCGAAGAACATCCGGCAGACGTTCTCCCGGATGGCGATGGACGACCGCCAGACGGCCGCGCTCATCGCCGGCGGCCACACCTTCGGGAAGGTCCACGGCGCCGACGACCCCGAGGCGGCCCACGGCCCCGAGCCGGAGGCCGCCCCCATCGAGAACATGGGCCTCGGCTGGCAGTCCGGCGCCGAGGCCGACGAGGAGGGCGTGACCACCAGCGGCATCGAGGGGCCGTGGACCGCCTCGCCGACCGAGTGGGACATGGGCTACGTCGACAACCTGCTCGACTACGAGTGGGAGCCCGAGCGGGGACCGGGCGGCGCCTGGCAGTGGACGCCGGCCGACGACACCCTCGAGGGCGTCGCCCCCGACGCGCAGGGCGAGGGGTCGGTGACGCCGATGATGCTGACGACCGACATCGCGCTGAAGCGGGACCCCGACTACCGCGAGATCATGGAGGAGTTCCAGGAGAACCCCGCGGCGTTCGGGATGGCCTTCGCGAAGGCCTGGTACAAGCTGACCCACCGCGACCTGGGGCCGCCGTCGCGGTTCCTCGGGCCGGAGGTCCCCGACGAGGAGATGGTCTGGCAGGACCCCCTCCCGGACGTCGACCACGAGCCGGTCGGCCCGGAAGAGGCCGCCGAACTGAAGCAGACGATTCTCGACACCGAGCTGCGGGTTCCGCAGCTGGTCAGGACCGCCTGGGCGTCGGCGTCGACGTACCGCGACAGCGACAAGCGGGGCGGCGCCAACGGCGCCCGGGTCCGGCTGGAGCCGCAGCGGAGCTGGGAGGTCAACGAGCCCGAGGAGCTGGCGACCGTCCTCGAGACGCTGGAGGACGTCCGGGCGGCGTTCAACGACGGCCGCGACGACGACGTGCGGGTCTCGCTGGCGGACCTCATCGTCCTGGGCGGTCACGCGGCCGTCGAGCGGGCGGCCGAGCGGGCCGGCCACGACGTCGCGGTGCCGTTCGAGCCGGGCCGGACCGACGCGACGCCGGCACAGACCGACGTCGACTCCTTCGAGGCGCTGAAGCCGGCGGCCGACGGCTTCCGCAACTACCGCAGCGGCGAGGCCGACCGGCCCGCCGAGGAACTGCTGGTCGACCGCTCGCACCTGCTGACGCTGACGCCCGAGGAGATGACGGTGCTCGTCGGCGGGATGCGGGCCCTCGGCGCGACCTACCAGGACAGCGACCTGGGCGTCCTCACCGACCGACCGGGAACGCTGACGAACGACTTCTTCGTCAACCTGCTGGACATGGGCACCGAGTGGGCGCCGGCCGGCGAGGGCGTCTACGAGGGCCGGGACCGCGAGACGGGGACCGTCGAGTGGCGGGCCACGCGGTTCGACCTCGTCTTCGGGTCGAACTCCCGTCTCCGGGCTATCGCCGAGGTGTACGCGACCGACGGCGCCGAGGAGCGGTTCGTCTCGGACTTCGTCGACGCCTGGAGCAAGGTGATGCGGCTCGACCGGTTCGACCTCGACGACTGAGCGGCGGCGCGATTACTTTTCGATGATCGACTCCTCGACCTCCTCGCCGAAGTGGCGGGCGACGTCCTCGTAGTAGAGCAGCAGCTCGTCGCCGGCCTCGAGGTCGGTGACGGCCCGGCGGCCGTCGGCGGCGGCGACCTTGATGGTCTCGGCGTTCTGCAGCAGCGTCTCGACGCGGTCGCCGTCGTCGGTCTCGGCCTCAACGCGGAACATCGGCCGTCGCTCGATTTTCACGCGGCCGACGACGGCCGTCCGGGTGTCGCCGTCGGTGTCGACGACCAGCACCTCGTCGCCGGAGGACAGCTCCGAGAGGTAGCGCGTGTCGCCGCCCGGCGCCCGGACGTAGGCGTGGACGGCGCCGGCGTTGACCCGGAACGGGCGGGAGGCGACGTACGGCGAGTCGGCGGTCTCGCCGTGGACGAAGAACAGCCCCCGGGACATCGAGCCGACGAGCATCCCCTCGTCGTGGCCGAGCATCGAGGCGGTGTCGACGCAGACGCGGTCGGCGCTGCCGGTCCGCTCAACGTCGGTGACGGTCGCCCGCCGGAGGTCCAGCGTCTCGCGGTCGGTGGCGTCCCGGACCTCGACGGTCGCGCGAATCTCGTCGGGGTCGTCGGCGTCCAGCAGGACGGCGTCGGCGCCGGCCTCCAGCGTCTCGAAGGCCGTCTCGGCCTCGGCGGCCGACCGGACGCCGGCGACGATGTCGGTCTCCTCGCCGATGCGGGCGATGAGGTTCTCCAGCGGGATGATCTGCCAGTCCTCGCCGACGACGAGGGTGTAGTCGGCGTCGGCGGCGGCGGCCTCGGCGAACCCCTCGTACGGCTCCCCGAGGATGCGGACGAGGGCGCCGGCGGGGCCGTCGGTCCGCCGCAGCGTCGTCAGGTCCGCCGAGCCGGCGTGGTCCGTCGGCAACTCGACCGTCCCGTCGCCCTCGCCGTCCTTGCCGACGACCACCGCGTCGGGCTCGGGCGTGTCGGACTCCTCGGCGTCCATGACGTGGACGTCGTCGCCGGCGAAGGCCGCGACGTTCACCGCCCCGAGTTCCCGGACCCGGGCGACGTCGCGCTCGTCGACGAGCACCCAGTCGACGCCGGCCTCCAGGCCGGCGGTGATGCGGCGCTTCCGCGCCTCCCAGTCGCCGACCGCGTCGTCGGCCTTCAGCCACACCGAGCGTGTCATGCTCTCCGGGTCGGCGGGGAGAGTATTTAACGTGGCGGAACCACCCCCGGACAGTACACTCATGTGTCGCGACGCGTAACCGAGGGTAGAATGGAGGCACGGCGGGCGCGTCGATGATCCGGACCCTGCTCGCCGCCTGCTGTCTCGTCGGACTGGTTCTCGGCGGGGCCCTGGCCCCTGCGGTCGGCATCGGGACGCCGCTGCCCGACCTCGGCGCCGGCGGCACCGGCTCCGGCGACGG
>JAHENN010000240.1 GCA_018609665.1 Haloarculaceae archaeon
CGGGGGGTTCTCCGGCCGGGTCGAGTCGCTGTCGACCGGAATCAGCGGCTGGTCGTACGACCTCGAGGCGGGCGAGACGGGCGACGACGAGGAGACGGGCGACGACGCGGCGGCACCGTTCTGACCGGCGCCGCGGCTCGGGTGTGCGAGAGCGGACAACAGAACGGCGGCTCGACGTGCGGTCAGAGAACGGTCACGCGACGTTGTACCCCTTCTCGCGGAGGAAGTCCTCGATGCGGTCGAGGTGGTTGCCTTGGAGTTCGATGGCGCCGTCCTCGACGGTGCCGCCGCAGGCGAACTTCGACTTCAGGTCGCTCGACAGCGAATCCAGGTCCACGTCGCGGGGGTCGAACCCTTCGATGACCGTTACCTCCTTTCCGTATCGGCGCTCGTCGATGCGGATGGTTATCTCCTGCGACTCCTTGGCGACGTCCTCGCAGACGCAGAGTTCGTCAGGGAGTCCGCACGTCGAGCAGACTTCCGACATTACGGCGAAACGTACACGACGATGATATTAAACACTATCGGGAGTCGGTATCCGGCCGTTTCACCCGTGCTGGCAGCCGAGAGCGCTCCTCGAGCAGGTCCGCAAGGTGCGTGGCGGCCTCGGCGGCGTCGGCCTCGTCGACGCCGTGGCCGTACCGGGCCCGCTCGTAGAGCTCGCCGACGCGTCTGGCCTGCCGGTCGCTGTCGGCGAGGAACGTCCGGGCCGTCTCGCCCGGTTCGCGCTCGCGGCCGACCCGCGCCTCGAGGTGGAGGGCCCGGTGGAACGCCCCGACGACGGTCGCCTCGGGGGAGTCGTCCGGCAGCCGCCGGAGCCACAGTTCGCGGTAGAGCCGGCGGTCGGCGCCGGTCCGCCGGCCGGCGGCGGCCAGCCCCGCCAGGACGACCAGCCCGAGGCCGGCCTGTTCGCGGCTCGGCAGCGGTACCGACGGCCCCGACGGGTCGCCGCCGCCCGTCTCGCCGCTGCTCCGGCCGGCGCCGGGCCGTTGACTCCCGCTCCCGTTCTGCGACGGGTCCGTCGTCGGGTCGTCGGTAGCGGTCGCCCGCGGCTCGGGCGTTCCGCGGTCGAGGTCGGAGTCGTTCGAACCGCTGGTGTCGATGGCCCCGCTGCCCGACTCGCGGGCGTCGGCGAGCCGCTGGCGTTCGGTCCGCTCGCGGGGGGCGCTCGGCGTCGGGTCGAACCGGACCCATCCCGTCTCCGCGAAGTAGACCTCGACCCAGGCGTGGGAGTCGTACCCCCTGACGACCCACTCGTCGTCGTTGACCTGCTGGCCGGGCGTGTAGCCGACGACGAACCTGGCCGGGATGTCCTGCGTGCGGAGCATCGTCACCATCGTCGTCGCGAAGTACGTGCAGTAGCCGGCGTCCATCTCGAAGAGGAACCGGTCGGCGACGTCGCCGCTCGGCCGCTCGACGTCCAGCGAGTACTCGTAGTTGTTCTGGAGGTACTGCTCGAGGACGCGGGCGGTGTCGTAGGGGTTGTCGGCGTTGGCTGTCAGCCGGTCGGTTCGCTCCGCGACCCGGTCCGGCGAGTCTGCCGGCAGCTGCGTGTACCGGGCCTCGATTCCGTCGGGGTAGTCGGTGCCGGCCGACCGGAGGTCGTCGGCGCCGGCGGCGGGCCGCTCGCTGACGGCCGTGTACGACTCGCCGGCCTGCAGCGGGCTGGCCGGCTGGAACGCCCCGGCGTCGGTCACCTGCACCGGCACGGGGACGTCCCGTATCGCGGTCGGTTTGTTGGCGGCCGGCAGCGTCGCGATCGACGTCTCGGCGGTGTACGTCTGCGTGAGCGTCCGGCTGCGGCCCGGCGGCGACCGGAGGTCGTCCTGATAGCTGCGGAGGCTCCCGGACCGGACCCAGCCGCCGCCGGTGTAGCGGTCGTAGGTGCCGACGCGCCAGTAGGCGGCCGACTCCGCCTCGACGGTGTACCGCACCTCCGGCGAGAGCTCGACCGCTCCGGCGACGGGGACGCTGTCGCCGGCGTAGACGAGACTCGACTCGACGGTCGACGTCTCCCCGCCGACGTCGACGCCGTCGGTCGAGACGAGCGACCCCGCGGCGCCCGGCACGACGCCGACGAACAGCGTCAGCACGACCATCGTCGCCAGCACGACGACGACCCCGTCGGCGTTGCGGAGCCGCTCGCCCCGGCGGTCGCAGTCGCCGAAGGCGACGGCGAGCACCACGCCGAGGACGCCGGCCAGCGTCGTCGCCGTCGTCGCGTCGCCGGTCAGCACGACCAGCCCGAGGCCGACGCCGGCCACCCCGGCGCCGGCCGCGTACCGCCGCCGGACCGCCAGGTACCACGCCAGGAAGACCGGCGCCGGGGCCGCCGCCAGCGCCCAGACGTCGGCGTTGACGATGCGCAGCACCGACAGCCCCGACAGCAGCGACGCCGCGTCCTCGAGCATCGGCGTCAAGAGCGCCAGGAAGCCGAACCCGCCCGGCAGCGAGGCGACGTAGAAGTACATCCCGGCGCCGACGCCGACGACCCCGACCGCCGCGGCGACCCGCGGCCGGATGACCCGGGCGAGGACGGTCCCCGCCAGCCCCGCGCCGGCGACGACGTAGTACAGCGCCGCCGGGTCGCCGGTCACCACGAGGACGCCGTGGAGCACCGACAGGAAGGCCCCGAGGGTGAGCGCGACGCCGCCGAGGGCGACGCCCCGGGCGACCGGTAGCTGGTCGACGGTCGCCTCCGTCCACCGGCGGACGTCAGCGACGCTCACGCCGCCACCTCCCGAGGGCGGCGCTCGCGTCCGTACTCGCGGTCGCGGTCGCCGTCGACGGCGTCGTCCACCTCGACCTCGAACTCCCGGTCGGCCAGCGACACCGTCGCCCGGTCGCCCTCACCGACGACGCGGACGTCGGCGGCCTGCCGGCGGTCGGCCTCGAGGCGGCCGTCGCCGGCCAGCGCCAGCAGCCGGAGCACCGTCTCCGGCCGGTCCGGCGGTGCCCGCTTGCGACCGCCGGGGACCGTCCTCGCCCGGGTCATCCGGCCGCGGGTCGCCGCGGCGGTCGGGGTCGTCGGCGTCGGCGCCGGGATGTACCTCTACG
>JAHENN010000241.1 GCA_018609665.1 Haloarculaceae archaeon
GGCCATCCCGCTCGAGCAGGTGCGCGCCGAGGCCGGCGACGCCGACGCCGACGCCGGCGAGCCCGTTCGCCGCGCGGCGGCCGACGGCGGGGGCGACACGGCCGTGGTCGCGGAGCTGTGGGCCCGGCTGTTCGACGACGAACCGACCGGCCGGAACCGCGAGGTCGTCGCGGAGGCGCTGGAGCTGGTTGCCGACGAGGAGTGGGAGGCGGCCGCCGAAACGCTGCGCGAGCGCTTCGAGAGCGTCTGCGAGCGCCGGAACCCGGTCCCACAGGACGGCGCACACCCGGCGGCGTGTCACAAGTACGACCAGCCGAAGCCGGACGGCGGCGGCGACCGGTAACGCCCGCCGGGAACGTCCGACGGCTTCGATAGACTTTTGTTCGCAGGTTTTGCAGGAGCATCCATGTCACGTGATGGCGTCGACAGACGCGACTTCCTGAAGACGGCGGGTGGTGCAGCGGCGGCCGTGTCAATCGCCGGCTGCGGCGGTAACGGCGGCGGCAACGGCAACGGCAACGGTGACGGCGGCGGCGGTGGCAACGGCAACGGCAACGGCGACGGCGGCGGCGACGACGGCGGTCAGACGCTCGTGTACGCCCGGGGTGACCACCCCGAGAACTACGACCCCCAGCAGACCACGAGCGGGGAGGTCGCCAAGGTCACCAACCAGATGTTCGACACGCTCATCCAGTTCGAGGCCGGCAGCGGCGGCGCCCTCGAGGAGGGGCTGGCCACCGACTGGTCGCTGGAGGGGCAGACGGTGACGCTGACGCTGAAGGAGGGCATCACCTTCCACAACGGCGAGGAGTTCACCGCCGAGGACTTCCGGGCGACCTACCGGCGGTTCACCGACGAGGAGTACGAGTTCTACCTCGGCAACGACAACCGCTCGGGCTACGGGCCGTTCACGCTGGGCGACTGGGTCGAGAGCGTCGACGCGGGCGACGACTACGAGATGGAGCTGAGCCTGACCCAGAAGTACGCGCCGATGCTGCGCAACCTGGCGATGTTCGCGGCGGCGGTGCTGTCGAAGGCCCAGATCGAGAGCCTCGACAACCAAATCGACCTCGGCACCGACCCGGTCGGAACCGGGCCCTTCGAGTTCGGCAGTCTCAACAACAGCGACCAGCGCGTCCGGCTGACCGCCTACGACGACTTCTGGGGGCCGGGGCCGAACGTCGACGAGGTCGTCTTCAAGACCATCCAGGAGAACAGCACGCGGGTCCAGGACGTCATCAACGGCGCCTCCCACATCACGGACAACCTGGACGCCACCGGCTTCCAGGAGGCCCAGGACGCCGACACCGCCGAACTGCTGCGGAAGAACGGCATCAACCAGGGGTACATGGCGATGAATATGGCCCGCAGAGAGGAGTTCCGCGACCGGAACGTCCGGCTCGCCGTCTCCTACGCGGTGAACACCGAGGCCATCGTCAACGATATCTACCAGGGCTTTGCGGTGCAGTCCGACCAGCCGACCCCGCCGGACGTGCTCGGCCACAACGACGACATCGAGCCGTACCCGACCGACAAGGAGCGGGCCCGGACGCTGCTCGCGGAGGCCGGCTACCCCGACGGCTTCGAGTTCGAGCTCGCGACGTTCTCGAACCCGCGCGGCTACAACCCGAGCCCGATCCAGACGGCCAACCAGGTGAAGTCCCACCTCGAGGCGATCGGGCTGACGGTGAACATCAACCAGTTCGAGTCGTTCACCCCGTACCTCGACTACACCGCCCAGGGCAAACACGACGCGTGCTTCCTCGGCTGGTACACCGACAACGCCGACCCGGACAACTTCCTGTACGTCCTCTGTGACCCGAAGGTCGACCTCGAGGACGTCCCGGACGGCCAGGACTGGGTAGGCTTCGACACCGAGGGCTACTCCACGCTGAACGTCTCCGGGTGGGCCAACACCGAGTTCATGGAGATGGTCCGGAGCGCCCAGGAGAGTTACGACACCGACGGGCGCCGGTCGACCTACGAGGAGGCCAACAAGCTCGTCCACGACGAGGCGCCGTGGGTGTTCATCGACTACGCCGAGACGCTGCGGGCGGTCAACGAGCAGGTCGTCTCCGACTCCTACGCCGTCAGCTCCGTCGGCGGCCCGTACCTCAACACCGTCGAACTGCAGTAACCGCGGCGGGCGCCGTCCGTCCGCGGCCCGCGTCCGGGCGAATCAACCGAAGGGACTTTTGCCGGGGGCATACAGCCCACAGCGTAGATGGTTTCCAAGCGGTTCGTTGCGAAGCGCCTGCTGCTGCTGGTACCGGTGCTGTTCGGCGTCGCGACGGTGGTGTTCGCCATCCTCCATCTCGCCCCGGGCGACCCCGCGCGGCTAATCGCCGGCCAGCGCGCCTCTCGGGAGCAGTACCGCGCCGTCAGGGAGGCGCTCGGCCTCAACCAGCCACTCTGGCGGCAGTACCTCGACTTTCTCGTCAACGCCGTCCAGTTCAACTTCGGGCGCTCCTACCAGCCGGGCGGCTTCGGCCGGCCGGTCCGGGAGGTCATCGCCGACACCCTGCCGGTGACGATCGAACTGGCGGTGTACGGACAGCTGATCGGCATCCTCATCGGCATCCCGCTGGGCATCCTCTCGGCGGTCAAGCAGGACTCGCTGACCGACCACGCGACGCGCATCGGCGCGCTGTCGGGCATCTCGGTGCCCATCTTCTGGTCCGGGCCGCTGCTCATCCTGGCCGTCGCCACGCCGCCGCTGTCGCTGTTCCCGACCAGCGGCCGCATCGGCGTCGGGTTCACCCCCGGCAGCGACTTCACCCGCCACACCGGCCTCGTGACCGTCGACACGCTGCTGTCGGGGAACCTGCCGGCGTTCGTCGATGCGGTCCAGCACCTGTTCCTGCCGTCGCTGGTCATCGGCATCTACTCGACGGCGCTCATCTCCCGGATGATGCGCTCGTCGATGCTGGAGGTGGTCCGGCAGGACTACGTCCGGACCGCCCGCGCGAAGGGCCAGGGCGAGCGAATCACGCTGATGAAACACGGCTTCCGGAACGCGCTCATCCCGGTCGTCACCATCATCGGCATCCAGTTCGGGACGCTGCTCGGCGGCGCGGTGCTCACCGAGACGGTGTTCGGCATCGGCGGCATCGGGACCACGCTGGTCGCCGCCATCAGCAACCAGAACTACCCCGTGGTCCAGGGGACCGTCCTCACGTTCGCGCTGCTGTTCACGCTCGTCAACCTCGGCGTCGACGTCACCTACAGCTACCTCGACCCACGGATCGACCAATGAGCACGCCAACCGAATCCGACGTTCCGACCGAGAGCCGCGGACTCCTCGAGCGGATTCGCGCGTCGCCGTTCCTCTCGGAACTGTTGCAGAGCCGCATCGCCGTCGCCGGGCTGGTCATCATCGCGACGATGGTCGCGGTGGCGATCTACAGCCGCGTACAGATGCTCTTCCTCGCCGCCCCGGAGGGCGGGCTGACGAGCCTCCGGGCGCTGTCGGAGGCGGTCTCCGCCGGCCCGACCCCGGTGACGGACTCCCGGCTCGGCGCCGGCGTCGAGGACCGCGCCCCGCCGGGCTGGGCCGGGGCGGCGCCGCTCGACCAGCAGCTGTTCGGTACCGACCAGCAGGCCCGCGACATCTACAGCCGGACGCTGTACGGGGCGTGGCTGGCGCTGAAGTGGGGCACCATCACGGTCGGCCTCTCGACGGTCGCCGGCGTCGGCCTCGGCATCGTCGCCGCCTACTACGGCGACGTGACCGACAACGTCATCATGCGGACGATGGACGTGCTGCTGGCGTTCCCGTCGCTGCTGCTGGCGCTGGCGCTGGTCGCCATCTTCCCGGAGGACCTGGGGCTGGTCCGGGCCGTCGCGGCGCTGACGCTCGTCTACACCCCCCGGTTCGCCCGCGTCGTCCGGGGGGCGGCGCTGAAGGTGCTCGAAGACGAGTACATCGACGCCACGGTCGCCCTCGGGGCCGCCGACCCGCGGGTGCTCGTCCGCCACATCCTGCCGAACTGTCTGGCGCCCATCACCGTCCAGTCGACGCTGAACTTCGGGCTCGCGATCATCGACCTCGCGGCGCTGTCGTTCCTCGGCTTCGGCGCGCAGGCCGGCACGCCGTCGTGGGGGCTGATGCTGTCGAACGGCGTCGAGTTCGGCCTGCTGAGCGGCCGGTGGTGGATGTCGTTCTTCCCCGGCCTGTTCCTCGCGGTGACGGTGCTGGGGTTCAACCTGCTCGGCGACGGGATGCGGGACGCCCTCGACCCGCGGATGCGCGAGGCGATCGACTGATGGACGTCGACCCGCTTCTGGAGTGGGCCCGCCCCCGCCTCCGGGTGCTCGGGACCGCACTCGCCGCCGGCTTCGCCCTCGGCGTCGCCGCCACCGTCGTCCTCCCGGTCGTCGTGGGCCAGACGGCCCGCGTCAAGACGTTCGCGGTCGGCGCGCTGCTGTTGGGCTTCGGGACGCTCGGGTGGTCCGGCAGCGCGATGGCCGGCCGGGGCATCGAGAACGCACAGCGGTACATGGACACCGGCTCGGACTGGTCGGAGGACGACTCCCGGCGGGCGATGACCCGCGTCGGCTCGTTCGGCGCCGGCCTGATGCTCGCGGTGCCGCTAGTGACGGCCGCCCGCGGCTGACGACCGCACGTTCTCCCCGACCGCGGGGCCGAACTCGCCGTCCCGGTAGACGACCGTTCCGCGGACCATCGTCAGGTCGGGGAACACGCCCGGGCGGCCCTCGAACGGCGTCCACCCGCAGTTCGAGTGCAGCCGCTCGCCGCGGATCGGCTCGGAATCGGTCGGGTCGACCAGCACGAGGTCGGCGTCGCGGCCGACCTCGACGCGGCCCTTCCGCGGCAGGTCGAATATCTCGGCGACGTTCGCGGCGGTGACGTCCCGGACCCGTTCGTGGCTCAGTTCGCCCGTCCGGGCCGCCTCCAGCAGCAGCGGCAGCGCCGTCTCGACGCCGGGAACGCCGCTGGGCGCCGCCGGCAGCGCGGCGTCCTTCTCGGCGCGGGTGTGCGGCGCGTGGTCCGTCGCGACGACGTCGACCGTCCCGTCGACGAGCCGCTCGAACAGCGCCGCCCGCCGACGCTCGCTCCGGAGCGGCGGGTTCATCCGGCCGAAGGTGCCCAGCTCGTCGAGGTCCTCGCGGGAGAGAACGAGGTGGTGCGGCGTCGTCTCGCAGGTCATCCTCGCGTCGGCGGCGGCGTCGGCGCCCTCCGGCGTCGAGGTGTGGGCGACGTGGACGTCCGCGTCGTGTCGGCCGGCGACGGCGGCGGCGCGCTCGACGGCCGCGA
>JAHENN010000242.1 GCA_018609665.1 Haloarculaceae archaeon
AACCGCCAGGCCGCCGCCACCCCGACCGGCAGCCCGACCGCCAGGACCCCGAGCGCGGCCGCGAAGTCGCCGGTCCGGCCGACGGCGCCCCGCGTGAGCAGGACGTAGCCGGCGCCGACGACGCCGACGTTGAGGAACGGCAGCGCCCGCAGGAGGTCCGCGGCGACGACGCTGGCGAGGCTCTCCTCGTAGCTCGCGGCCGTGTCGCGGGCCAGCACGTAGGCGATGAACGGCTCGCCGCCGGCCTGGCCCATCGGCGTCACGTAGTTGGCGAACGTCGCCGCCAGGAAGGTGGTCACCAGCTTCCGGTACGGGACGGCGACGCCGAGCGCGCGGACGACGACCTGCCAGGTCTTGGCCCACGCCGCCAGACAGAGCAGGCTGGACAGGCAGGCGGCGGCGACCCACCGGCCGTCGGCGACGCGGAGCCGCCGGAGCGTCTCCGCCCAGCCGACGACGGCGCCCAGCAGGTAGACCAGCAGCACCGCGACGGCGAACCCGGCGGCGAGCTTCGCCGCCGTCCGGCGGTCGACGGGACGGGCGCCGGTATCGGCGTCGACGTCCGTCACGGCGCCCTCCCGCCGCGCGGTCGCGCGGCGCTCAGGCCCCGACCTTCGTCACCTGGTACCATTCGCCGTCCCACGTGAGACAGTACTCGAGCAGCGCCTTCACCGTGAGGACGCCGTGGCCGAGGTAGACCAGCGGCGCCAGCAGCAGCCCGGCGCCGGGGCGGCCGACCCGCCCCCGGGTGTGGTCGCGGAGCCAGACGCCGCCGACGACCCCCAGCACCGACGCGTACGGCAGCGCGACGGCCCACTCGACGCCCTGCAGCAGGAGGAACAGGACCTGCGCGAAGCAGACGAGCAGGAACGCGCCGGCGGCGACGGCGCCCGCGGCGCGGCCGACCGACAGCAGGTCGTCGGCGCCGACGTCGGCGGCGACCGTCTCCCGGAGCCGGGCCTCGACGACCTCGACGTGGCCGATGCGCCAGCGCTTCCGCTGGCCCCATAGGTCCCGGAGGCTGTGCGGCGCCTCCATCGTGTTGGCGACGTCGCGGCGCCGCCGGACGGTCAGCCCCGCGGAGTGGCACTTGTGCGAGAAGTCGATGTCCTCGGTGAGCCGGTCGTCGTAGCCGCCGACGGCCTCGACGGCCGCGCGGGTGAACGCCGTCGAGGAGCTCTGACAGTGGGTGAAGCCGAACGGCTCGGCGGCGGCGTAGCCGGCCTGGACGACGACCCGCTCGCAGTAGGCCAGCGACTCGACGACGCCCGTCGGCCGCGGGATCCGGCGCCCCTGGAAGACGTCGGCGCCGTCGAGCAGTTCGCCCATCGCCGCCGGGAGGAACTCCGGGGCGACCCGCTCGTCGGCGTCGAAGACGGCGAAGTGGTCGGCGTCGCTGTGCTCGACGGCGTGGTTGATGGCGCCGGCCTTCGACCCCGGGTTGCCGTTGACGAGACACGAGACGGCGTCGTGGTCGGCCGCCAGCGCCGCCGCCCGGCGGCGGGTCCGGCGGTCGTCGGGTTCGACCACCACGGCCACCTCGACGGGGTCGTAGTCGCTGTCGAGCAGGCTCTCGACGCAGATGTCCACGACGTCGGCGTCCCGGTACGCCGGGACGACGGCACACACCGGCGCCCCCTCGGTCGCGCGCTCGGCGCCGCCGTCGCCCCAGACGCCCCACAGGACGTAGGTACCCGTCGCGAGGACGAAGGCGGTGAACGCGACGACCGACAGCATCCCGTCGAAGAACGCCAGGTGGACGGACAGAGCGTCGACGGTGACCGTCAGAAGGTCGGCCCCCGAGACGACCCCGAACAGCAGCAGTCCCACGATGCCGACGGCGGTGCCGGCGACCTCCGCGACCCTGCGGCTCGACGGGAACATATCGGTACTGTGGCAATTATCGGGTTATCAACGTTACGTCTTCGCGCCGCTCACGGCGTCCGGTCGGCGAACCACTCGGCGAACGACGCCAGCGCCCGGCCGCGGTGGGAGACGGCGTTCTTCTCGGCGGGGTCCATCTCGGCGAACGTGGTCCCGTCGTGTTCGAAGATGGGGTCGTAGCCGAAGCCGCCCTCGCCGCGCGGCTCGACGATGCGGCCCGGAACGGCGCCGGCGAACAGCCGCACCGGCAGCGCCCCCTCGGCGACCGACTCGTCGGTCGCGGCGGCCCCGCGGTCGTCGGCCGCGATGTCCTGCCCGCGCCGCTCCTCGGTGTCGACCGGCTCCGGGGTGGCCTCGAAGCCGTCGCCGTCGCAGTAGGCGACGACACACCGGAATCGCGCGCGGGTAGCGTCCTCGCGGCGGGCCAGTCTGCCGACCCGCTCGACCCCGAGGGTGTCCTCGACGTACGAGGAGTACGGCCCCGGGAAGCCGTCGAACCCCTCGATGAACAGGCCGGCGTCGTCGACGATGACCGGCGCCTCGACGTGCCGGTAGGCCGAACGGGCGCCCTCGGCGGCGATGGCCCGCATCGAGTCGGCCTGAATCTCCGGGTAGTCGTAGTCGACGGCGACCACCTCCTCGAGGTACTCCTCGGCCTCGCGGACCTTTCCGTCGTTCGTCGTCACGTAGCGGAGCATACCGTCGGTTGCGGCCGGCGCGGAAAAGCCCCACCGATACCGCCACGACCCGGAGGCTTATGACCGTGTGAGATGTACGCACGGGAAATGAGTGACGCGGACGACGACCTCCGGTCGATGCTGCTGGACCACTCCGACCACCAGGCGGTCCGGAACGTCTTCGGGGCCCACACCGGCAGCGGGGCGGCGACGCTGGACGACTACGTCGAGGCGATGCGGGCCACCGACGGGGCGGTCGCGCTGGTGGCCGACGACGGCGCCGCCGACGTCTACGCCCGCTGGAACGGCAACGGCGGCCGGTTCGAACACCTGACCATCTGGCCGCCGTGGTCCATCGGCGGCTTCGACCACAAGGACGCCGACCGGCTGGCGGCGTTCCTCGAAGAGAAGGACGACGTCCGCCCGACGCCGCACGGGGCGACCCCCTTCGAGGACCAGCAGGTGCTGTCGAGCCTCTCGCACCGCATCTGGCCCTGAATTCGCTTTCGCGTGGTCTCATCGCCGCGCGCTGCCGGCTTCATTCGGTCGTTTGTGGATGCGTGTGGTACGGGTGGTTCGTGCTGAATTTCTCCGTAACGAACCACAACCCCTCGAAAGCTCTTGGCCGCCACCCGACCTCGTCGTTTCAGTCCACCAGGCGACCGGGGGGCCACCCGGCCGTCCCTGGCGGACTGAACGGGCGAGCGCCGCGAAGGCTTTCGAGGGCTCTACGTCGAGACAGGGTCGAACCAACCGAACCACTCCATACACACCCTATACCGTCCGATCCGAACCGCCTGTCGACGAAGCTCCTCCGCGACCGGCGCGTGCTCTCCGTTCGGTACCGCCGCAGCCCGTCGCCGGCAGTTGGCTCCGACGGAGCGGGAGGATTCGTCGAAACGCAGGTTCTGATGTCCGCACGGACGAACCGACGTGGCCGAAGAGCGGGCGGCCGCACCGGGCGAGGCGAGGTGCGGTTCGCCGGACGGCGGGGGTCGCAGGGCGTTTCCGGCGGCGGGAGACGTGGGACGCTGCTCCTACTCGCCGACGTCCATCGCCCGCTCGACGACCTCCTCGCTGTACAGCTCCGCGAGGTCGTCGTGCTGGTCGGGGCGGTTCTCGTAGACGTCCTGGAACAGGGTAATGGGCGTCTGCAGCGCCTGGTAGGTCGCCTCGTCCCACATGCGGTCGCTGGCGACGTCGGCCCGGACGCCGTCGATCTCGACGGTCGCGGCCCGCGTCATGGCGATGGCGCCCTGGCCGGCCGCCTTCGCGGCCTCGAACTCCTCCATGGAATCGACGACGTCGTCGAGGCTCGGCACGTAGTCCAGCAGGTCCAGCAGTTCCTCGGTCAACTCCTCGTCGGTCTCGAGGAAGCGTTCGTCGCCGTCGACCTCGAGTTCGTAGCCGCCGTCGACGGCGTCCAGCCCGACGAGGTCGCCGTCGTAGACCTCGACGCCGTCGCGGCTCTCGAGATCGACGGTGCGGTCGCCGGCCGACAGCGTCCAGTAGCCCTCCGCCGGCGGCAGCGGGCTCCGGTTGGCCTCGACGACCTGGCCGGGGGTGAGCGACCAGATGCCGAGCATGCCCATCGCGTTGTTGGCGGTGATGCGGTCGTGGTAGCCCTCGACGTCGCGGATGTCGTCGTAGGGGCCGTCGACGGCGATGCAACCCGCCGCGCTCGCCGCCCGGGAGGTGTTGTGCCGCAGCTCCTTCCACTCCGGCAGCCCGCCGGTGGGCGTGATGGCCCGCAGGTCCTTGGTGTAGTCGACCTCGCCGTCGACCAGCAGGAACAGCCGCTCGAGGTTGTTCGTCGGCTTGCCCATCTCCTCGCGGAGCGTCCCCATCGCGAGCTCGGCGGCGCCGGACTCGATGATGACGCTCATCGCCAGCGACCCCTCCTCGAGGCCGTGTTCGTGCTCGACGATGGTGAAGAACTCGTCGGCCTTCTTCCAGTCGTCGATGCCGCCGACCTCCGGGATGACGAAGCCATCGATGTGGTCGACGGCGCCGTTTGCGGGGTCGGCGATCTCCAGCATGTGCCGGAAGCCGCGGTACCGCGTCTCGGGGCTGTCGCGGTGCCAGACGACGCGGGGGTGGATCTCGCCGGGGAAGTCGGCGCCGCCCTCGGCGACGACCTCGGCGACGTTCTCGGCGCCCTCGTCGCGCATGCTCGGCGCCGTCGCGTCCTCGTTGTCCGGCACCCAGACGTCCGGCGCCTGCATCCCCCGGAGGCCGATGGCACCCCGGAGCTTCTTCGCGGAGTCCTCCTGGCCCTGCTCGGCGGTCGGCGTCGTGAAGAACGTCCGGACGAACTTGCGGTCGTGGGTTCGCTCGTCGAGTTCGGTCATCGAATCGTCTCGACGGAGGGGACGGCCGCTATTAAAGATGTACGAAACGGCCGTATCAGCGGCCCAGCGGGCCAAAACGCAGGTATCGCTGGTCGCCGGGCGAACGTCCGCCGGCGGGGCCGGTCAGTCGTCCTGCTCGGACGTCAGCGGCTCGTTTTCGTCCTCGGTGAAGCCCTCGCTGGCCTCCATCCGGGCCTTGGCCTCGGGGTCGTACTGCGCCTCGATGTCCTGGAACCGGGAGACGAACGACAGCTCGTGGTGGCTCTCGGTCTCGTGGCCCAGATAGCGGCTCTCGAGGTCGAACTGCGCTTCCTCGTCGTTCTCCGCGATCGACTTCATGTCCTCGTAGACCGCGTGGGCGCCGGAGTGCAGCGCGTACAGCGTGATGAAGATGTACTGGTAGCCGAGGTCGCCCAGCTCCTGGAACGTCAGGGGGTCCTCTTCCTCGCTCCAGGCGAAGCTGGAGGAGTAGTTGAACGCGAGGTCGACCTCGGGGTGGGTCTCGTGGAGCGCCTCGGCGTAGGCGATCGCGTCCTCCCGGGAGGGGTCGGGCATCTCGGGCCAGACGAGGTCGACGCCGCAGTCGGCGTACAGCCGCCCGCGGGCGACGTGTTCGTCCCAGTCGCCGTTGGCGGAGCCGTAGGCGTCCGTCCGGGCGATGACGACCGTGTCCTCGCACTGCTTGGCGTCGACGGCCGCCGAGAACCGCGCCTCGGCGTCCTCCCGGGAGACGATTTTCTTGCCCGCGATGTGTCCGCAGCGCTTCGGCGTCGTCTGGTCCTCGATGTGGACCGCGGCGACGCCGGCCTTCTCGTACTCGCGGACGGCCCGGCGGACGTTGTGGATGCCGCCGTAGCCGGTATCGCAGTCGGCGACGACCGGCAGGTTCGTCGCCTCGACGATCCGCTTTGCGTTTTCGACCATCTCGGTCATCGTCACCATCTCGAGGTCGGGGAAGCCGAACTGTCCCAGCACCGTCGAGTAGCCGGACATGTACGCCGCGTCCAGGCCGGCCATCTCGGCCAGCCGGGCGTCCAGCGCGTGGTAGATACCCGGCGCGAAGGTGTAGTCCTGCTCGTCGAACAGCCCACGCAGCTTCCGTGCGGCGGGGTTGTCGACGTCTCGTGTGATCGACTCGGTGTTCTGGACTCGGCTTGCGACCTTGTCCTCGTCGTTGTCGTGTGCCATTGTTGTCTCGGTGTCGGACCGGCGCCGGAGCCGTCCGGGCCGGCTGTCGTTCCCGGGCGAGGCCCCGGCGGCGATCCGCCGGAACCGCGTCCCGTCGTGTGCACTCGACCGGAGCGGCGACCGCTACAAAACCCTTATCATTTTTAATGTTAATACTCGTTAGACTGTTTTCAGTCCTTAAGGGAGTGGGAGTCTCTAGCACCGCCGTCGGTCGCGGCGGCCCCGTCCAGCGCGACCAGCCGTTCGACGTCCGGCACCTCGGCCTCCCGGTCGGTGATGATCTCCACGCGGCGGGTGAGCTTCTCGCGGGCGTACTCGACGAGCGGCATCGGGTCGACCATCCCGTCGGTCGCCGTCACCGTCTCGGCGACGAACGGCATCAGCTCCTGGAGCGTCTCCCGGACGACCGACTCCGGGACGCCGTCCTCGGCGAGGTGGTGCTGGACCTTCTGCATCCCGAAGCCGACGTGCCGGCCCTCGTCGCTCCGGATGTGTGAGATGCCCTCGACGAGCCCCTCGAGGTGCGGGAGATCGGCCGTGGCGACGTCGTCGCTGCCCCGTGGAGACATCGTCGAGGTGATGCCCCAGTAGCCGGTCTGGGCCAGCACCGACTCGACGACGAGGTGGTAGTGGCAGTACGCCCGGACGCGGTTCTCGGGGGTGTCGTCGGTCAGGAGCCGCTCCATGGCCGCCTCCGTCCGGTCGAACAGCTCGACGTACCCCTCCGGGAAGAACCGCTGGTCGGTCGGCGCGACCCGCTCGAAGCCGCGCTCGTCGGCGACCGGGTGGACCACCTCCCGCCAGTAGCGGTCGAAGAACTGGGTGTGTTTGGCCTCCTCGTAGATCTGCGAGGAGATGAACATCTGGTCGTTGATGTCGTCGAACGCCAGCATCATCGGCGCCAGGTCCTCGGTGACGGCCTCCTCGCCGGCGCCGAACAGCGCCAGCGTCTGCGTCAGCCCCTCGAACGCCGTCTCGTCGAGGTGCTCGGCGGCGACGAGCCGGTCGCGGTCCTGCTCCAGCAGCGCCTCCGGGACGTCCTCGTAGGGGTCCCAGTGGTTGTAGACGGCGTGTTTGAAGTAGCCGCCCGAGACGGTGTCGGGGTCGATTCGCATCTCGCGGTCGGTGTCCCGGATCTGCGACATACCGACTCATGTGAACGCACCGCAAAGCATCTGTCGCCCGGCATCCGAGGCTCGTTTAATACCGCTGGGCGGTCCGGACGAAGGAGACGCGGTACTCCCGCGGGACGACGGTCCGTCGACCGGCGACGTCGGCGGGCGGGGGCGGGAGCTACCGGCGCCAGGCCAGCCGGCTGACGGCCTCGTCGAGCCGCGAGGAGACCCGTCCCACCCAGGCCGCCGGCGAGACGCGGTCCATCTCCCGTTCGTCGACCTCGATGCGGTCCTCGCCGAACGGATTCCGGTCCGACGCCGCCTCCTCTTCGTCGACGGCGTCGACCACGACGGTCATCGAACAGCGACCGCAGGCTTCGGTATCTTTTGACATGTGTCTCTACGGCACGATTGCCGCTGTGGGGACAAGAAGCTTCCGCGACCACCACCGACGCGTTTATGACGGTCAGACGGTTCCTCCACGGCATGTGGTGTCGAGACACGAGCCCGCTGGCGGGCGGACCCGCCGCGGCAGGACGATGAGCGAGTCGCCGGAGTCCGACCGCCCCGACCCGGAGTACGGCGCCGACGACTGGGAGGACCCCGCCGAGGGGGCGGTCCCGAAGTCGGAACTGCCCGACGAGGTCGTCGAGGACGTTCCGCAGTGGGACGACGCGTATCTCGACCGGGTCGGCGACCGGCTGATGTACAACTACACCCTGGAGAAGGACCACCGTCTGCGGGGCGACCGGTGGGACCTCCACGGGGAGATGCGGGTGCTCAACCAGAAGCAGTTCTTCCACCCGGCGCTGTCGTACGCCGACCACGAGTCCGAGGAGTACCTCTACGCCCGCCGGACGGACCGTCCGACGGTCGCGGAGCTCGAGCGGCTGGTCGACCTCGGTCACGAGCTGGCCGACGAGCGGGTCGAGGGCCACGAGGAGCACTACCGGACGGACTTCACGTTCGTGCTGGTGGCCGACGAACTGCCGGCGGCGGTCCGGGAGTTCGTCGACGGCCAGCGCGAGCGGACGCTCCTGAAGCTCGGCTACTACGGCCACTACGAGGTGAACCTCGGGGTCGTCGTCCCGGACGAGCGGGAGTACGTCGCCGGCGAGGCCGCCGACGTCGTCGAGGCGTTCGCCCTCTGGGAGGACGTCTCGACGCCCGACGAGGGGCTGCTCTCGCGGGTTGCGAGGCGGTTCTGGCGGTGATTCGGCGCGCGGTCCTCGCCGGCTGTGTGGCCGCCCTGGCCGGCTGCGGGCTCCTGCCCGAGGAGCCCGAACCGATCGAGGCCGAGGCGAACGCGCCGGCCGTCCTCCCGGCGTCGGCGTACTCGACGGTCGTCTCCGAGACGCAGACCGTCGAGACGACGGTCACCGTCGACCTGTCCGGCGACGTGGAGCTGACCTCCCGGCGGGACGTGACGGCGACGGTCTTCCGGCGGATCTACGAGGACGCCGAGGGGCGACGGCTCGGGCTGGTGACCGCCCCCGCGGTGACGGTCATCGAGAGCCCCGAGACGGTCCGGGACCCCGTCGACTCGCTCGACGACGCGCGGGTCGTGGCGCTGGCGACGGACCGGGCCGTCGACGCCGTCGACGGGTTCGACCCCGAGGGACGGACGACGCTGCTGTCGACGGAGACGACGCGGGCGGTCGCGACGGCGACGGCCGGCGGGACCGACCGGCGGGTGGTCCGTCTGCGGGTCCGGGCCGGCGAGGACGCCGTGACGGCCGTCGCCGAGGACCCGTCGGCGGGTCACCCGTTCG
>JAHENN010000243.1 GCA_018609665.1 Haloarculaceae archaeon
CGGGGGCTGGACCCCGCCGAGCACCACGGCCGCGTCGCCCGGGCGCTCCGGGAGGAGAACGGCCCGATGGCGGTCGCCGAGGCGTCGCTGCCGCACATCGAGGCCGCCCTCGAGGACGCCGACACGGTGCTGGTCGACGGCATCCGCTCGGACGACGAGGTGGACGTCTTCGAGGACCGGTTCGGCGACGACTTCCTGCTGGTCAGCATCGAGGCGCCGTTCGAGGCCCGCGAGCGACGCCTCGGCGAGCGCGGTCGGGACAACGTCGGCGAGGACGGCGAGTCGCTGGCCGAACGGGACGAACGCGAACTGGGGTTCGGCCTCGGGGCGGCGATGGACCGCGCCGACGTCACCATCGAGAACACGGGCACGCTCGCGGAGTTCCGCGAGCGGGTCCGGGAGGTGCTGGGATGATCTACAGCGTCGACGTTCGGGTGACTGCGCCGGTCAACGACACCGAGGTAACCGACCGCGTCGCGGACGCGGTGCGCAACCTCTTCCCGGAGGCCGACGTCGAATCGCAACCGGGCGAACTCGTCGGCACCGGCCACGGCATGGAGCACTTCTCCGAGCAGCTCCACGAGCAGGCCATCCTCGACACGGCCCGCGGGCAGTTCTTCGCGGGACGGGACGGCGACACCTTCGAGTTCCGGCTGAAGAAGCAGGCGGCGTTCCGCGGCGTCGTCAACTTCGCCGTCGGCGGCGAGGGCGAGCTGGGCGACATCCACGTCCGCGTCCGGGTGGCCGAGCCGTCCGTCGAGGAGTACGTCGACCACGTCGCGCCGCCGACGGAGGAGGGCCGACCTGTCGACGTCGATTGATAAATCCCCGCGATACATCGGCAGAACGGCTATGCGGGCTCGCTCGCTGTCGTTCGACGAATGGAGCACGCCGCTACCACCCGCCGGTCCGTGCTGGCGGGGCTCGGCAGCACGGCCGCGCTCGCGGGGACCGGGGCCGCGAGCGAACTGCTCGACGACGGGGCGACTGATACCCTCGAGGAGATAGAGATACTCAGAGACGAGTACAACGTCAGCCACGTCTACGCCGACGACCTCTACTCGCTGGCGTACGGCAACGGGTACGTCCAGGCCCGCGACCGGCTCTTCCAGCTCGAGGTGTTCCGCCTCATCGCGAAGGGCGAATCCGCCTCGATGCTGGGATTCGGCCAGCTCGCCTCCGACATCCAGGTGACCCGCGACCTCTACACCGAGGCGGAACGCGAGCGGATGTGGGAGGCCGCCTCCCCGACGGCACGCGAGACGGTCCGGGGGTTCGTCGACGGCATCAACCGCAAAATCGTCGAGCGGGCCGCCGAGGGCGAACTGCCCGCCGAGTTCCCGGCGCTGGCGCACGCGCCCGAGCCCTGGGAGCCGACGGACATCGTCGCCGTCGTCGCCTACGAGATCGGCGTCTTCGGCGTCGGACAGATCAACGAACTCCGGCAGGCAAGGGAGTTCCAGGAGCTGCGGGAGTCGCTCGGCGACGAGGACGCCTTCGAGGCCTTCGGCGACTTCCGCTGGCTGCGGACGAAGGAGGACCACTACACCACCATCCCGGCCGACGAGCTGACCCTGGAGTCGGGGAAGACGAACCCCGGGTCGCTGTCGGCGGTGCCGGACGAACAGCTCGAGTTCGCCGAGGCCGCCGCTGGTGCGGAGATCTGGGGCATCGAGACGGACATCGAGCTCCCCGAGGACCTCGAACTCGGGGAGCGAACGGGCTTCGGCCTGCTCGAGGAGTTCAAGTTCGGCTCGAACATGCTACACGTCGACGGCAAGCACACCGAGTCGGGGCGGCCGGTCAAGTGGGCCGGGCCGCAGATGGGGAAGTTCCTGCCGCCGGTCCCCTACGAGATCGGCCTCCACGGCGCCGGCTACGACTGCGTGGGGATGGGCGTCCCCGGGACGCCGACCATCGTCGTCGGACGGACGCCGAACATCTCGTGGTCGGTGACCACCGCCGGCGACGACATGGTCGATACCATCGCCGTCGAACTCGACCCCGATGACAGACACCGCTACAGGTGGAACGGCGAGTGGCACGAGATGGAGACCGAGACGGTTCGACACGTCGTCTCGCCGGTCCCGAGCGCCCAGGCCGGCGACCCGGAGGTCCGGGTCGTCGAGCAGGAGATCGCCCGGGTCCAGCAGCGCGGCGCCACCATGCCGGTCGTCGCCTGGAACGAAGAGGAGAACGTCGCGTGGTGCCAGCGGGTCACCACCCGCTACGACGAACTCGACGGCGGCTTCATGTGGGCGGGGGTCGGCCGGACCGACTCCATCGAGGAGTTCCGCGAGCAGATGTCGGAGTTCCCCTTCGGCTTCAACATGCAGGTCTCCGAGCGGGACCGGATCTCGTATCACCGGTTCGGACGGCTCCCGGAACGGAACCCCGAGAACGACGGCCGGCTCCCCGCCGTCGCCGAGGACCACGAGTGGCTCGAGCTGGAACAGGGCGCGGGTCTCGGGCTCTTCCACGAGGACCCCGACCAGGGGTTCTACGTCAACTGGAACAACGCGCCGGTAGAGGGCTGGGAGAACAGCCAGTACCGGAACGGCACCGTCCACCACGTCGAGCGGATCGTCCGGGCGCTCGAGGAGAAACTCGGCATCAGCGGCGGCCGGCCGCCGGAGACGGCGAACGCGAACCTGACCCTCGGAGACCTCGAGGACGTCCTCGAGACCGCCGCGACCACCCACCAGACGGCCCACGCCATGCTCCCGCGGTACGTCGATGCCGCCCGCGGGGCGTCCGACCGGCTGCGCGCGCTGGCCGAGGAACTCGAGGCCTGGCGCGACGCCGGCTACACCTGGCGCGACGAAACCGGGGACGGCCGCGTCGACTTCGCCGGTCGGACCATCTGGCGGGAGATAACCATCCGGCTCCAGGAACTGCTGTTCGGGGAGTACCGCTCCGAACTGGACACGGACTTCGTCTACGGGGGGACCTACAGGACGCTCGTCCACGTCTTCGACGGGACCGCCGAGTTCGACTGGGTCGGCGAGGCCGGCTTCGACTCCGAGCGGGCGGTCCTCCGCGAGGCGATGCGGCGCGCCGCGGCCGAACTCGAGGCCCGGTTCGACAGTCCCGACCCCGGCGACTGGAAAGCCGAGGCCGACACCAGTTCGTATCTGGGCATCAGCGCCGCCGGCGGCGAGACCATCCCCCGGCTGGAGCGCGGTTCCTGGAACCACCTCGTCGCCTTCCGCGACGAACCGCGCGAGGACGTCGCCGAGGGCGTGCTCCCGCCGTCGAACTCCGGACACCTCGGCGCCGACGAGTTCGCCACATACCTGGCGGGCGGCGACCGCCCCGGCAGACACACCGACCAGCTCGACCTCTACGTCGACTTCGAGTTCAAACACCTCCCGCTGTTCCGGGAGGCGGTCGAGGCGGTCACCGTCGAGTCGGAGACGCTCGTCGCCGGGCCGCCGACGCCGGATGGGCCGACTGAAACGCCGGCAGACGACCGGTTCGACGCCAACGACCTGCCCGAATTCAGCGGCGACGCTACCGGAGGCCGCTGACGAAGATGGCCAGCCGCTCGGCGTGGTCTCGGCGCCGGGTCACCCGGACCGACTCGACCCACTTGACCCACTGGAAGCCGCGGCGTCCGGGCGCGACCAGCCGCAGCGGGAAGCCGTGGCCGTGGCTCAGCCGCTCGCCGTCGACGGCCGTCGCGAGCAGCGCCCCGCGGGCCTCCTCGAGCGGGAGGCTCCACCGGTAGCCGGTGACCGACCGGAACGACACCCAGGCGGCGTCGTCGTCGACGCCGGCGGCCGCCAGCAGCGAGTCGACCGACACGCCGCGCCAGTCGTGTTCGGAGTACCAGCCGCTCGTGCAGTCGAGGACGGCCCGGCGCTCGTCGTCGTCGGCCAGCGCCGGGTAGTCGAGTTCCAGCGGCTCGGCGACGGCGCCGTCGACCGACAGCGTCCAGTCGTCGACGTCGACGGGGTCGGGGTCGTCGGCCACCCAGCTCGTCACCGGGAAGGCGTTGCCGTCGTCGCTGTTCTGCTCGCGGGAGCCGGTGAAGCGGCGGTCGGCGCCGGCGGTCTCGAGGGCACCGTTGACCGTCCCCTGGAGCCGGTAGACCGCCGCCCCGGCGACGACGGCCGCGCCGTACCGGAGGGCCGTCCGGCGGCCCTCGACGTCGGCCCGGGAGGGCAGCCGGAACCGGTAGCACAGGTGGCCGACGAGCAGCAGCGCGACGACGAGCCCCAGCCCGATGTGGAGGTTCAACAGTCCCCAGGGGCCGAGGTCGAGGTCGGCGCCGAACACCCACGCGACGCCGGAGCCGAAGGCGGCGACCGTGACGACGGTCAGGACGACCGACAGGGCGACGACGGCGCTGTGACGGACGCCGCGCAGCCGCGGCCGGACGCGCCGGAGCTTCAGTCCGACGAGCCCCGCAAGCACCAGCCCCCCGACGCCGTGGGTGACGAACACCCACGCACGGCTCGGCCGCCCGGAGTAGAGGCTCACGACCCCGGTCGCGAGCACGAACCCCACGCCGACGAGCAGCGAGCCGTCGAGCACGCGGGGGTTCGGGGCACGGAGCCAGCCAGGCCGGTCCATGCCCGGAAGGAGGGCGGCGAGCCGCTAATAGGTTCGGCCGCTCACCCGGAGTGGGCGTTGTCGTCGTCCATCAGGTTCCGCATCCGGGCCGTCGAGTACGGCTCGAACTGCCGGGGCGCCAGCGCCGTTGCAGGGCGGCCCTCGTCGGTCGTCGCCCACGGGTCGGGGCGGCCGCGTGCGGCGGTTTCGGTCGTGGCTGTCGGTCGCGTGTCGTGCGTCGGGGTCGGTTCGGTGCTCATGGGTAGTGTAGGGTGGTCGTACGGTCGGTGATGTGGTGAATCCGTCTCGCCGTCGAGGAATCAGCGGCGTACACCGACGGCGAGCGGGCCGCGGCGACGGGCGGCGTGTCGCATACGGCTCTATCTTACACGATTGTTTATAAAGATACCGGATGGCGGCGCGCTCTGCCGGCGACGGCCTACGGCTCGGCGACGACGACGGAGACGTCGAGCCGGCCGTAGGGGACGTCGTACCGTTCCTCGACCGCCAGCGGCAGCAGGTCCGGCCGCGTCGTGAGCGCGACCAGCCGGTCGACCGACCCCTCCCGGACGCGGTCGGCGAAGGCGCCGTACAGCTCGCGCAGGTCCTCGGCGGTCCGCACCCCGAACGGGAGGTTGGTCACGACGCAGTCGGCCGCGAGCGTCGCCTCCCGGGCGTCGGCCTCGACGACGTCGACGACGCCCTCGAGGCCGGCGGCCTCGACGTTGACCCGGGCACAGCGGAGCCACTTCGCCCGGCGCTCGCGGGCCTCGACGTCGAGCGACGGTGACCGTGGCTCGTGGGTGGCCCGGCGGCGGCGGAACCGCACGGGGTCGTACCGCGGCAGGGCCGCGAGGGCGGGGTCGAGGTCGGGCCGCGGAGGCCGGTCGGTCGCCGCCAGCGCGGCCTCGATGGGAATCGTCGCCGACCCCGCCATCGGGTCGACCAGCCGGTCGTCGGCCCCGTAGCCCGCGACCCGGAGCAGCGAGTACGCCAGCGTCGCCCGCAGCGGCGCGTCGTGTTCGCACTCCCGGTAGGGCCGTCTGTGCAGGGAGTCGCCGGTCAAATCGACCGCCAGCGTGAACCGGTCGTCGTACAGATACGCCTCCAGCCGGACGGTCGGGTCGTCGAGGTCGACCGGCAGCCGCTCGCCCGTCGCCTCGCGGTAGCCGTCGATGACCGCCTGACCGACCCGCTCGGCGACGTCCATGCTGGTGAACCCGTGGTCGCCGTGCCGCGTCCCGACGACGCCGAACGGCTCCTCGGGCAGGTGTCCCGCGAGGTCGACCCGCCGGGTCAGCCGGTAGACGTCCTCGAGCTTGGCGACGCGGCCGTCGACCAGCACCTCCAGCAGCCGGTGGCAGGTCCGCGAGCGGACGTGGAGGTCGTGGACGTCGTCCCGCGTTCCCTCGAGGGCGACGACGCCGCGGTGGTGCCGCTCCGGGTCGGCGCCGACCAGCTCGGCGAGTTCGGCGCTCGTCACCGATTCGAGGCCGCCGTTCGTCGTCGCGAGCAGTCGCACGGCCGCGGTAGGGGCGACCCCGGAATAAGGCCGGCGCTCCGGACGGGCCGCCGTCTCGCAGGCGCCGCGCTCACGTCTCCTGTGCCCGCTCGAGTTCGCGGAGCCGGGCGATGCGGGCCGCCGTCTCCGGGTGGGTGTCGAACGGACGCTCCCGATTGTGCGGGACGACGTTCAGCGCCGTCACCGCGGGGTCACGGAGGTCTTCGTCGGCCCGGATACGGTCGGCCGCCAGCGTCTCCAGCGCGCTCGCCAGCGCCGCCGGCTGCCCCGTAACGTGCGCCGCCCCCCGGTCGGCCGCGAACTCCCGGCCCCGCGAGAACGTCCCGGCGCCGAATGCCCCGAGCGCGAGCAGGAGCCGCCCCGCCCGTCGCGCGAGCCCCCCCGCGACGCTCCCGGCCTCGGCCTCGAAGACCTCCCGCCCGACGACCACCGGCGCGAGCGCGGCCGACATGATCGTGACGTCCCGGTTGGCGACGTGGCTCACCTCGTGTGCCAGGACCGCCTCCAGTTCGTCGTCGTCGAGCGCGTCGACGACTCCCTCCGACACGACGATGCTCCTGTCGGCTGCGGCCCCGACGGTGAACGCGACGGGCGCCGACGACGGGAGGAGGAACACGGCCGGCGGCTGGACGTCGGCGACCGCACAGAGCCGCACCACGCGCTGCCGGAGCCACTCCGGGGCGGGGTCGCCCCGCTCGGTCGAGCCCGACCGGAGCGACCGGATTTCCGCACGAATCGCCCAGACGTACGCCGCAATCCCGACCGCCGCCGCGACGGCCCCGCCGGCCAGCGCCGCGGTCGCCGGCGCCGCGACGGC
>JAHENN010000244.1 GCA_018609665.1 Haloarculaceae archaeon
GAGGGCGGCGGCGAGGCCGGGGCCGCCGGCACCGGGGGCGACGTCGTAGCCGGCCGCGAGCGCGGCGCCGCCGACGGCCAGGTTGACGACGAGGAGGCCGCCGAGGACGACGAGCAGGCGCCACGGCGTCCGGAGCCGACCGGTCGGCGCCAAGAACAGCGAGCGGACGCGGTCGCGCATACCGACCGTACCGCCGCCACCGGCATCAACGTGTCCGTCGCGAGCCGTCGAAAGGTTTTATCCAGTACCGGTGCAGGTGTGCAATAATGAGCCGCAGCGGCGTGGTCCTCGTGGTCGTCGCCCTCGCGGCGACGGCGGCGGCCGTCGCACCGGGGGGTGTCGCCGCGAACCACGGCGTCGACAGCGTGGACTACGCCGTCACGCCGGGGGATCCGGCGCCCGGCGCCGAGGAGGTCAACTACGTCTTCGGCGCCAGGCTGGTCGACAACTTCGGCGACGAGCGGTCGGGCATCGAGGAGCCGACGCGGGTCGTGTTCTCCTTCGCTGGCGACGTGAGCGGCTGCGAATCGGAGGTCGGCATCCTCGACTCGTTCACGCTCACGAACACGAACAACAACGACCAGCAGGAGGAGATGGACGCGGAGGCGTCGTTCAGCGACGGCACCGCGGAGTTCGACGTCTCGAACCCGGAGGAACACCCGTACACGGTCAACGACCTCCTCCGGCTGGAGCTGGAAGGGTGCGTGACCAACCCCGGCGAGAAGGGCTGGTACCAGGCGGACCTCGTCGTCGAGGGGAAGGCGTTCGGCTCCGACGAGCAGGTGACCCTCTCGTCGACCTCCCACTACGTCCCGGTCTGCGAGGGCTGCGACGACGGCTCGACCGCCCGCGAGGAGCTCGGGCCGCCGCCGTCACAGCAGTCGGAGACGACGGCGACACCCACGCCGACGCCCACGCCGACCCCGTCCCCGACGCCCACGCCGACGCCCACCCCGACGGAGGCGTCGTCCGACTCGACTCCCACGCCGACGTCGACTCCCTTCCCGACGCCGACCCAGACACCGACCCCGTCCCCGACGCCCACGCCGACGCCGACCGAGGCGTCGTCCGGCGACGCGCTCGGCGACCCGTTCGGCGGCGAGGGGCCGCTCGGCGTCGACCCGCTGGTCGTCGTCGGGCTGGTGGCGGCGGTGTCGATGGGCGTCGCGGCCTTCGGCGCGACCCGGCTGTGAGCGCGTTCCGGCAGTTTTTTAGGGTGGCCTAAACTATCGGCGGACGAATGACCGACTGCTGCGTCATCGTTCCGACAATCCGGCAGCCGGAGTGCGTCCGGGCCTACGTCGAGAACGCGCGGGCCAACGGCTTCGACACCGACCGACTCCACGTCCTGCTGGTCACCGAGGAGTTCTGCGACATCGCCGGCATGGAGGCGATGCTCGACGAGCTGGGCGTCGACGGGGAGGTCTTCGACGGCCCGCGCCGGGACGCCTGGTTCGAGGCGCGCGGGCTCGCGGAGTACGCCGACCTGATCCCGGCGGCCAGCCACGCCGAGACGAGCTTCGGGCTGCTGTACCTGTGGGCCGGCGACTTCGAGTACGGCTTCCTGGTCGACGACGACACGCTGCCGCACGACGACCACGACTTCTTCGGCCGGCACCTCCGCAACCTGGCCTTCGAGGGCGAGGTCGAGGCCGTCGACTCCGACGAGCGGTGGGTGAACGTCCTCTACCAGAACGCCGACGAGCTCGGCCTCTACCCCCGGGGGTACCCGTACGGAGCGATGGACGAGACCGTCGAGACCGACCGCGTCGTCGTCGACGACGTCGTCGCCTCCCAGGGGCTGTGGACGAACGTCCCGGACCTCGACGCCGTCCGCATCCTGATGGACGGCGACCTGGAGGGCCAGGCCCAGACCCGCACCTCGGCGGCCGACTACGGCGAGGACTTCGTCGCCGCCCGCGGCAGCTACCTCACGGTCTGTTCGATGAACCTCGCGTTCCGCCGGGAGGTAATCCCGGCGTTCTACCAGCTGCCGATGGACGACAACGAGTGGGCGGTCGGCCGGTTCGACGACATCTGGTCGGGCGTGTTCCTGAAGCGGGCCTGCGACGTCCTCGGCAAGCGCATCTACAACGGCGCGCCGCTGTGCGAGCACAACAAGGCGCCGCGGTCGACGTTCTCCGACCTCAACAACGAGGTCGCCGGCCTCGAGCTGAACGAGCACCTCTGGGAGATCGTCGACGACGTCGAGCCGCCGGGTCGACGGGAGGGTCGAGCGGCGAGGCCGCGAGATGGCGCCGGCGCCGACGACTACGCCGCCGTCTTCGCGGCGATGGGCGAGCGGCTCGCGGCGGGCGACTTCTCCGACTACGAGAACGGCGCCTTCCTCAACCACGTCGGCGAGACGATGCTGGAGTGGCTGGACTGTCTGTCGGCGCTCGACGCCGCCGAGCCGGTCGCGACGGAGGTGACGGCGGATTGACATCCCGTCGGCGCTTCCTCGGGACGACGGCGGCCGTCGGCGTCGTCGGGCTGGCGGGCTGTAACGGCCTGACCGGCAACACGGACGACGACAGCCCGACCGGCCAGATCGGCTCCGGCCGCGAGGGCCGCGGCGTCCCCGGCGGCACCTCGATGGAGGCGATGCCGTCGCTTTCGGGGACCGTCACCGTCTACTCGGGGCGCGGGCAGGTGCTCGTCGACGAACTCCTCGGCTTCATCGACTCGCTGTACGACGACCTCACCCTCGAGCCCCGGTACGGCTCCGCCAGCGGGCTGGTCAGCCAGATCCGGACGGAGGGGCAGAACAGCGACGCCGACGTGTTCTACTCGGTCAACGCGGGCGCCCTCGGCGCCCTGGCGGCGGCCGGCCGGACGACGCCGCTGCCGGACGACGTCGCGGGGCTGGTCGCCGAGGAGTTCCGCGACGACGAGAACCGCTGGGTCGGCACGTCGGGGCGGGCCCGCTCGATCCCGTTCAACACCGAGGCCTTCAGCGCCGGGGACGTCCCGGAGGACATCATGGCCTTCCCGGACGCCGCGGCCTTCGAGGGCGAGATGGGCTGGACGCCGTCCTACAGCTCCTTCCAGGCGTTCGTCACCGCGATGCGGCTGCTGGAGGGCGAGGCGGCGACCCGCGAGTGGCTCGAGGGGATGCTCGCGGCGGGCGTCAGCCGGTACCCCGACGAGTTCCAGGTGTGTCAGGCGGTCGCCGACGGCGACATCTCGGCGGGCTTCACCAACCACTACTACATCCAGCGCGTCCTCGACAGCCGCCCGGAGGCGCCGCTGTCGACGGCGTTCACGCGGGGCGACGCCGGCGCTATCTTCAACGTCGCCGGCGCCGCCGTCGTCGACACCGCCGACGACGAGACGACCGCGGCGAACTTCGTCCGGCATCTGCTGTCCGGCGAGGCCCAGGACTACTTCGCCCGGACGACCTTCGAGTACCCGCTCATTTCCGACGTCGAGCCGGTCGGGGCGCTGCCGACCATCGACGAGCTGAACCCGCCCAACCTCGACCTCACGGAGCTGTCGGACCTCCAGTCGACCGTCGAGCTGATGCGCGAGGCCGGCGTCGACGTCTGATGCCCGGACATCGACGATGGCCGACGGTCGCCGTCGCCGCCGTCGCCGCCGTCGTCGTCGGAGCCGTCGCCGTCGTCCTGTTCCCGTACCACTCGGTCAACCACGACGAGGGCGTCTACCTCCAGCAGGCCGCGATGCTGCTGGAGGGCCAGCTCCTCCTCCAACCGCCCGTCGACGGCGCCTTCCGGCCGTGGTTCTTCGTCGACGACGGCGCCCTCTACCCGAAGTACGGGCCGGTGCCGGCGGCCGTCTTCGCCGCCGGGATGGCCCTCGGCGCGCCGCGGCTCTCCCTGGTTGCCGTCGCCGCCGGCAGCGCCGCCCTGCTGGTCGCCGTCGGCCGGGCCGCCTTCGACCGACCGACCGGCCTCGTCGCCGGGGGGCTGCTGCTGTCGGCGCCGACGTTCGTCCTCACGTCGGCGACGTTCCTGCCGTACGCGCCGACGTTCCTGCTGAACCTGGCGTTCGCATACGCCTACGTCCGGAGCTGCCGGGAGCGGTCGGTCCGGTGGGGGGCGGCCGCCGGCCTCGCCAGCGGCGTCGCCTTCTTTGCGCGGCCGTACACCGCGGTGCTGTTCGCGGCGCCGTTCGCGGTCCACGCGGCGTGGGTGCTGTGGACCGAGCGGCGGCGGGCGCTGCGGCAGTACGCGGCGCTGGTCGCCGCCGGCCTGTCGATGGTCGGCGCCACGCTGGCGTACAACGCCGCCGTCACCGGCGACCCGCTTCTGTTCCCATACGAGGCGTTCGCGCCGCTGGACGGACTCGGCTTCGGCGAGCGGCGCATCCTCGCGCACTCGATGGCGTACACGCCGGCCCGCGCGCTGGAGGCCAACGGCTACGTGCTGTGGTACCTGGCGACGCGGTGGGGGCCGCTCGGCGCCCTCGGGACGGCCCTGGCCGTCGCCGGCGCCGTTCTCGCGCGGACGGCGCCGGAGCGGTCGGCCGGAGCGTGGCTCACCGACCGCCAGCTGCGGGCCGTCCTGGTCGGCGTCGCCGGCAGCGTCGCCGTCGGCAACGTCTACTTCTGGGGCAACGCCAACCTCCTGGCGACGCCGTCGGACCCGACCGACGGCCTGCTGGCGAACTTCGGGCCGTTCTACCACCTCGACGTCCTGCTGCCGCTGGCCGTCTTCGGCGCCCACGCGGTCGTCCGCGGGGGACGGCGGCTCCGCGCCGCCGACCTCTCGGCGCGGCAGCGGCGGGCCGTCGGGCTGGCGGCGCTGGCCGTCTCGGTCCCGCTGGTCGGCGGCGTCGCGGC
>JAHENN010000245.1 GCA_018609665.1 Haloarculaceae archaeon
CACCGACGCCGGGGTTCCACTGATCGAAGACGAACGGACCACAGCCGACCGGACTCTGGGAGAACTCCTCCCATTCCATGTCGCCGTCGTATCCCTCAATATCGCCGACGATACCCTCGGGGACGACCGAGAACGCGCCGTATGCAAGCACCGACAGCGTGTACCCGAACGGCTCACGGAGCGTAACGGTAAAGCTGTACTCGCCGGTTGCCTCGACGCCCGTCGAGTTGGGCACGACGTTACCGTCATCGTCCTCCTCGCGTTCGATGTTGAGCACCGAGAGGGGGAAGTACGTGTTCGAGGAGTTCTCGGACTCGACCAGCCGGCGGATCGAGTAGACGACGTCGCTGGCCGTGACCTCGCCGTAGTCGCCGTGGAACTGGATTCCCTCCTTGAGCGTGAACTCGTACTCGGTGAGGTCGTCGCTGACCTCGAACTCCTTGACGATGAGGGGTTCGACCTCGGTGGTCCCGTTGACGTAGTTCATTGGCGCGTCGAACATATCCATGACCTTCCCGCCACTGGCGGTGTTCCCGGATGCGACGGGATCTAGTGCGTTGAACGTCGCGGAGATGCCGTTGAGGGTGCTGCTCCCTTCGAGGCCGTTGACGGAGTTAATGGCCTTGGCTCTGGATGACCCTAAGCCACCCGGCGGGTCGTAATCGACCCGATCGTACCAGAACACTTCGTCAACGCGGTGATACACCGGTAGCAGTGCGGCGGAGTCCCACAGCGCCCGCTCGATTTTCGGCGTCGCGTCGTCGCGGGCCTGCTGTTCCTCATCGGAGTTGCCCGGGTTGTTCTGGATGCGGTCGAACTGTTCGGTTATGTAACTACGGACCTCGGTCGACGCCTGAGCGTCCTCTGACCAGAACAGCCGCGCACCGTTGGGCGTGGAGTCCTCCGCGTCGTAGACCGTGTTCTCGGGGTCGACCAGTTGGAGGAAATTCTGCGGCGCGGGGTAGTCTGCAATCCACCCAAGCGTGAAGCATTGATGATTGCCCTTCTCAGTCGTGTCGAGCAAGGCACCGAAGTCTGCCTTGCTGATGTTCATCTCGATGTGGGCGGACTCCAGCCGGGTCCGGATGGTGCCGGCCATCTCCTCCCACGTCGAGCTGTTGTACTGAAGCCAGTCGAGCTGGAAGGTGTTGTCCGGACCGTAGCCCGCCTCTTCCATCACCTGTCGGGCGCTTTCGACGTCGGTCTCGTTGGCCGAGTACGGATAGCTGCTCGGCGGACTGTACTCGCCCCCGCCGCCGTCCGTCGGGGTGGTTTCGGCTTCACCGTTGCCGTTACCGTTACCCTGCCCACAGCCGGCTACGGCCGCCGCCGCGGCGGTACCGCCGGTCGCTGTAAGGAACTTCCGTCTCGAGAGGCGCTTATCCCCTGACATCTCGTCCAGTGCATGTCCCCCCCGAATTATAAATGCCTAGGGAATCGTCCGATGGTTTTACGCGAAACTCCACCGCTGGGCCCGTGTGTGGGGTGATTGCACGCCCCACAGAGACCGGCCGGAGTCGTATAAATTATCGCGCATACGGGGGTTAGTGGCAGGCTTCAAACGTACCGCCCGTCGGGGCCGAGACGACGTCCCGTGGCCCCGTGCGACCCCGCTCGGCGTCCCGCCCGTCGGCCGGTCATGCGAGGGGAGGGATTTGAACCCACGAACCCCTACGGGAGCGGATCTTAAGTCCGCCGCCTTTGTCCGGACTCGGCCACCCTCGCGCGGCCCCGTCTCCGGGGGCGCCGCTCATGGGCGTTTCGGTCGCTACTACCAGTCGACCGACAGCGTCCCGTCGCCCGCCGGGTCGGGGGCGATCTCCTCGTCGGTCCGGCGGTCGACGACGTGGATGACGCCGCGGTCCTTCTTCGCCGGGCAGACCTCCGCCGCCCGGACGTTGTGTTCGAGGTCGTCGTCGTCGAAGAAGTAGACGTCCGGCTGGGCGATGCCGGTCGACAGCTCCATCTCCCAGTTGTCCGAGACCTCCGCACATTTGCCGGCCGCGATGCACTTGTTCGCCTCGAAGATGATCTTGTACGGGGCCTCCTCGACGGGCGGGGCGTCCCGCTCGCCGATGTCGCTCGGGTCGGGCGTGGCGTCGGCCATGCCGGTCGTGGGGGAGCGACGGGCTTGGCTCTGACGGCTCGACGCGACCGTCGGGGCGTTTAACACCGACGGCCGCACAGGGGAGGCATGACCCTCGACCCCGTCCACTTCGACGGCATCGCGCAGCTGGCGGGCCGCATCGACCAGCGGGTCGACGCGACGGACCACGACGACTTCGCCGAGACGGTCTTCGAGGAGTTCCTCGACCCGCTCGTCCACGACGGCCGCCGGGTGCTGGAGCCGCTCGGCGAACTCCGGCGCCGCCGGGTCGACGCCGAGGACGCCGCCCTCCAGGCCGCCCCCTTTCCGACCCGGCACGGGCTCGACTCGGGGACGATCAACCCGACGACGTTCACCAACGGGCTCGTGCTGGACGTCGCCCAGGCGGCGATGGCCGCCGTCCCCTCGGACCTGGAGCTGCACCGCGCCCGCACCGTCGTGGCGACGGTCCACTCCAACGACGCCACCGTCGACTGCGAGGAAGAGGAGTGGACGATGTTCGACCGCGGCTACTCCCGGGGGCGGATCCTGCAGGCACCGCGGGTCAGCCGCTACGCGGAGGCGGTGGTCCACGCGCTGTCGCTGTACCTCGCGGAGGTGACCCACGCGAAGACCCAGGCGGAGGTGGTCGATGACCTGCTCGTCCTCGACGGGCCGGTCTACCCGAAGGGGCTGCTCGCCTGGAGCGACCGCCACCCGGAGCTGGCGGAGCTGCTGGTCGAGGCCGAGCGGCCCCGCGACGTCGTCGCCGGCTACATCGAGCTGGTGGAGCGGTTCGTCGAGCGGGACGTCCCGCTGGTCGGCTTCGTGAAGAACGGCGGCTCGAGGGCCATCACCCGGGCGGTCCGCAGCCGCGAGCGGGCGCCGTGGGTCGACGACGCCGCCTTCTTCCGGCGCGTCCTCGAACGGACCGACGACGACGGCGAGCGGCGCACCGACCAGCTGACGTTCACCAATTGGTTCGTCTCCCGGGGCGGCGTCGACGGGCCGCTGTCGGCCGACGGCGACGCGCTCGGGCTGGAGCGGTCGCTCGACCCCGCGGCCTACGAGGTGACGTTCTGCTGCGTCTACGACCCCCGCGAGGACCTGCTGTTCCGCGTCGAGGCGCCGGCGGCGTTCACCCGCGACCCCGAGCGACGGGCGGCGCTGACCACGCAGCTGCTCCGGGACGTCGCGACCGAGGGCGGGCCGCCGCTGTCGGTGGCGAAGGCCGACGAGCTGGCCCGCATCAGCCGCGAGGAGAAGGCCGCCCTCGGCCGCGCCATCGAGGAGCGGTTCGACGCCGAGCGGGACCGCAGCTACGACGACGAGCGGTGGGGGCTGGTCACGTAGCGGCGGCGTCGGCGGCCTCGATCACCTCGACGTCGACCTCCGCGGCGGGGACGC
Source organism: Haloarculaceae archaeon (assembly GCA_018609665.1). Taxonomy (GTDB): domain Archaea; phylum Halobacteriota; class Halobacteria; order Halobacteriales; family Haloarculaceae; genus Natronomonas. The sequence continues at coordinate 3,494 of JAHENN010000245.1, forward strand.
CGAGGCGGGCGAACTGCGTGCGGACGTGCTCCGTGGCGGCCTCGACGGCGGCCTCACGGGTCTCGAACCCCCGGGGCATCGGCGACTCGAAGGCCACCTGCACCGTCCGGTCGCCGAGCTCCTGGGTCGTCCCGCCGCTGTCGACCTCGTAGAAGGCGTCGCAGACCCACACGTACGGCGCGTCGTCGTCCGGCGCCCCCCGGAACGCCGGCGGCTCCTCGCCGGGTTCGTACAGCGTCCCCGTCAGGTCGGTCCCGCGGGCCGACCCGCGAATCTGTAGCATGTTCGCGCTACGACGACCACGGACAAAAGCCGTGCGGCACGGCGCGACGGCTCCGCCGGTCAGGTCGCCCGCAGTCGCCCAAGGAAGGCAAGCGAGAAGCCGACGACGAGCAGGAGCAGCGGGGCCGACGCGACCGTCGGCGGGGAGAGGTACGGCGGGTCGTCGGCGTCGGCGAGGAAACGTACTCCCGCCATGCCGGCGGCGAGGGCGGCCCCGACGACGGCGACGCCAGCGCCGACCCTGAGCGCGACCGCGGCGTCGTACCGCAGTAGAACGCCGACGGCGGCTGCGGCGCCGACCGTTCCGGCGAGCCTGGCCCACGCCGCCGTCGGTCGATCTGACGCCATCGGATCACGTTGGCTCCGCGCGGCTTCACCGGGTCGGTCCGACGCGGCGCCGCGTCAGGAGTTCATCGCGACGTAGGTCCGGGTGTTCTCGACGCCGTCGAGCCCCTGGATTTCGGTCGCGGCGACGCTCTTGACCGCCTCCGGGGAGCCGACGTCCGCCTTGGCGATGACGTCGTAGTCGCCGGCGACGATGTGGGCGTCCGTCACGCCGTCGACGGCCTCGATGTCGCCCCGGAGCCGGTCGGCCTCGCCGGTGTGGGCCTTCACCATCACGTAGGCGACGACCATCTCAGGCACCTCCGGCCGCGGCGGCCGCCCGGTCGCCGACGAGAATCTGTTCGACCTCCCGGAGGACGTCGAAGTCCGCGATGACGACCACGCGGTCGCCGACCTCCAGGGACTGGTCGGGGTCCGGCAGCGCCAGCTGGCCGTCGGCCTTGCCGAAGGCGAGCATCCGGGCGTCGGCCGGCAGCTCGATCTCCGACAGCGAGTAGCCCCGCATCGGCGACTCCGCCGACACCGTCAGCTGGACGAGCTGGAGGTTCTGGGCGATGTCGGCCACCGCGCGGACGTTGCCCCCGACGAGGGCGTTCTTGGCGGCGATGGCCCCCAGCCGCTCGGGGTAGATCACCTCGTCGACGTCGGCGCTGTACTTCCGGACCGGGTACTCGCGGTCGTCGTCGTCGACCCGCATCACCGTCCGGCAGCCGAGGTGTTTGCCGACCATGCAGGCCACGAGGTTGGTGAGGAGGTCGCCGGTCAGCGCCGCCAGCCCGTCGACGCCGTCGAGGTCCTGCGCCAGCAGCGTCTCCTCGTCGGCGCCGTCGCCGTGGACGACGTCGAACCCCTCGCTCTCGAGCCGGCTCACCTTCTGCTCGTCGGCCTCGACGATGACCGCCTCGTGGCCCTCCTCTCGCAGGACCCGGGCGGTTCGCATCCCGACCCGGCCCGCACCGACGATGAGGAATTTCATGCCGCACCGTACGACGACCGCCCTCAATAATGTTACTCCGTCGCACGGCCCACCGCAAAGGCTTTTTCGCCCCGCCCTGCGAGACGGTACCATGGTCCAGGCGTTCATCATGATCGAGGCCGACACCGGGCGGGCGGAGGCGCTGTTGGAGACCATCCGCGACATCGGCGGCGTGGCGGAGGCCAACATCGTCGCCGGCGACTACGACGTCATCGTCGAGGCCGAGGCCGCGGAGGTGTACGAGATCATCGACGCCGTCGCAACCGAGGTCCGGAGCCTCGAGGACGTCGTCGACACGAAGACCTACGTCTGTCTTGAGTAGCTACCCGTAGGGGTCGCCGTTGCGCCGGAGGTGGTCGGCGAGCGCCTCCCGCTGTCGGTCCAGCGCCGGCGGCGCCGTCCCGTAGACGGGGTCGAAGAGGTCGTCGGGGTCCGGTTCGGCGGCCTCGGCGGCCTCGCGGGCGGCGTCGAACTCCGATTCGGCGGCCTCGCGGGCCGACTCGACGACCCCGGCGGCCGGGAGGTCCCCAGCCGCCAGGAACTCGACGAACCGCTCGATGGGGTCGCGGGTGCGCCAGGCCGGGTACTCCTCGCGGTCCGCGTACCGCTCGGGGTCGTCGCTCGTCGTGTGCGGCCCCTGACGATACGTGAGGCTCTCGACGAGCACCGGCGCGCCGGCGCGGGCGTCCGCCAGCGCCCGCTCGATCGTCCCGTGGACGGCCAGGGGGTCGTTGCCGTCGACGCGCCGGCCGTCGATGCCGTAGGCGTCGGCCTTCCCGGCGATGGTGTCGCTGGCCGTCTGCATCGACGTCGGCGTCGAGATGGCCCAGCCGTTGTTCTCGCACAGAAACACCGTCGGCGGCTCGAAGACGCCCGCGAACTCCAGCGCCTCGTGGAAGTCTCCCTCCGAGGTGGCGCCGTCACCGAGATAGCAGACGACGGCCTCGTCGGTCTCGTGGCGGTCGGCGGCCATGCCCAGCCCGACGGCGTGGGGAATCTGGGAGGCGATGGGCACCGCCTGCGGCAGCACCGGCACGTCGTGGCCGGAGCCGAACTCGGGGTAGCCGCGCCGGAACCGGAGGATGTCGGCCATCGGGACGCCGCGGGCGAGCTGCATCGCGTTCGACCGGTAGGTCGGCACCAGCGGGTCGTCGTCGGCCATCGCCAGCGCCGCCCCGACCTGGGAGGCCTCCTGGCCCCGGAACGGCGGGTAGCCGCTCATCCACCCCTGTCGCTGGAGCGCGAAGGCCCGCTCGTCGAAGACGCGGGTCCGGACCATCTCCTCGAGCAGCTCGCGGGCGAGCTCCGGGTCGACCGTCTCCGGGTCGCGGTCGCCGACGACGCGGTGCATGTCGGACCCCTCGCCGCCGGGGGACAAAGCCGTGACGGACGGACAGACCGAAGGGCCTCGACGCGGTAGCGCCGGCATGGTCTCGGCGCTCGACGCGGTCGGACTGGTCGTCCTCGTCGGCCTCAACACCCTGCTGGCGGCGGTGCTCACCCGGGTGTTCCGGGTCCGGCTGGCGACCCGCTGGGGGAGCATCCTCTACACGCTGGCGCTGACGCCGCTGGCGCTCGTCGTCGTGACGCTGCTGCTGGGACAGGTTCTCGGGCCGGACCTCGAAAGCACCGCCGCCGTCGTCGGCGTCACCGTCCTGGTGCCGCTGACGCTCGGCGTCGCCGTCGACTACTTCTGGATGCCGGCTCCCGACGAGGTCGAGGTGCCCGACACGGTCTAGCGGAGCCGCTCGAGGGCCGTCTCGGCGGCCTCGACGACCGCCTCCGGCGACCGCGTGGCGTCGATGCGGACGAACCGCTCCGGCTCGGCCTCGATGAGCCGCTCGTAGTTGGCCCGCACCTCCGCCAGGTAGCCCGCCGTCTCGAACTTGTTCGTCGCGCCGGCCCGCTCGGCGCCCGTCTCCGGCGGCACGTCGAGGTACAGCGTCGCGTCCGGCGTCCGGGTGAACGGCTCGTGGATGCCCCTGATGTACTCCAGCGGCCGCCGGACGACGCCGTCCAGCGTCGCCGCCTGGTAGGCGTACCGGGAGTCGACGTAGCGGTCCGAGACGACGAGCGCGCCGTCGGCCAGCGCCGGCTCGACGACCCGCGAGAGGTGGTCGGCGTGGTCGGCCGTGTAGAGGAACAGCTCCGCCAGCGGGTCGGCGTCGGCGTCGCCGAGCGACCGCTCGACGGCCTCGCCGTACCACGAGTCGGTCGGCTCGCGGGTGAACACCGTCTCCTCCGGCAGCGACCCGCGCAGCGCCTCCGCGACGGTCGTCTTCCCGCTGCCGTCGATTCCCTCCAGCGTGACGAGCATACCGGCACCTCGGGGGCGACGTTCTTAGTCGCCCGGGGACGCCGGCGTCACCTGGCCGCCCGCGGGCCGGACCGGTCGGCGCGCACGGCCTCGAGGACGGCGCCGGCCGCCAGTTCG